>NZ_JBNFXP010000027.1:0-50120 GCF_052877535.1 Vibrio sp. PNB23_22_6
CACTTGAAACGTAACTTTTTCGTCTCGTGTTTTCTTTTCAGTGCTCAATTACTAATTTCTCCGTTAATGCATAACGCGCAGTTAAGGTGTGAGAGACGCAGGTGCACCCTAACCTAAAATAAACTCTGATAAATCCGTGCCTATTTGGGCACTAAAACCCCAATGCGTTTCGAATCGCCTTGAACGTCTTGTTATTCCGCAACTAAAGTTGCCTATATTGACGCCTAATTCTTTGATATGACGTGAATTTTTCGGCATGCAGGCAAAAATCGAAGCCGAAGTATTTGGCAGCTCACTACCTTAAATCGCTTTAGCGTCACTCTTTAATTGCTGCGCCATATTAAGGTGCGCGTAAAGCGCTTTAAGGGTAGCATTGAAATGACCAATATTCGCCCTTTTCGCCGCCTTTCCACCCTATTTCCCCGACACTTTCACACCTAGGCTACAGCTACGTACATTCAGCCTGAGAGATCCGTTGCGGAAATAACGCTTTCTATACGGCCAATTGCCGCCTTTTAGGCACACTACCGCCTTCTTTCATGACAAAAGAAAGTATGAATACTAGCACTTATCTTAATGAAATAAACAGAAAAGCAGTATGAATATGTGTGCTCAAACACGCAATTAGACGGCGCAATAACGTCTAATTTTCATAATAGGGTTATGTTTATAAGACTGTACAAACATCCAGGTAAAATGTTCATGAAAAGTCAATTTTTGCTTAGTGTCAAAGAACACATGATCACTCGTCACTACGCCAATAAAACCATCAAAAGTTACCTGTTTTGGATAAAACGTTTCATTATCTTCCACCAGTTTGCGCACCCATCAACGTTGTCTGAAGGCGACGTTGAGCGCTTTCTTAGCCATTTAGCGGTTGATCAAAAAGTAGCAGTAAAAACACAAGCACTCGCGCTTAACGCGATTTCATTTTTATACCGAGAGTACTTTCAAATGCCGCTATCACTTGATATGCGATTCCAGAAATCCTTGACAGAAAAGAAGCTGCCGGTTGTTTTAACGAGAGAAGAAATTCGACGTTTTGTGCAGCACATTGACCCAAGATATAAGCTTCAAATTCAGCTGTTATACGGTTCCGGCCTACGGATAATGGAATGTTTACGACTCAGGATCCAGGACATCGATTATTATTACGGTGCGATTCGAGTTTGGCAAGGTAAAGGCGGTAAAAATCGTACGGTAACATTAGCCAAAGAGCTACATGAACCTCTCAAAGCTCAAATGAACTTAGCTCGAGATTACTATTTAAAAGATCGCCATGCCGCGGGTTATTCTGGTGTGTATATATCCGAAGGATTGCGAAGAAAATACCCAGGCGCAGAGTTGGATTTCAATTGGCACTTTCTATTTCCCTCTACCAAGCTAAGTATTGATCAAGAAACAGGAGAGCTAAGACGTCATCATATTAACGAAACAGCCATTCAGCGTGCTGTAAAACGTACAGCCAAGGAAGCTGGAATAGATAAAATCGTCACCTGCCATACGCTTAGGCATAGCTTTGCTACGCACTTATTGGAGTCCGGAGCAGACATCCGAACGGTCCAGGAACAGCTTGGTCATAGCGATGTGAAAACCACTCAAATTTATACTCATGTTATTGAACGTGGTGCCGGAGGCGTACTGAGCCCTCTTTCCAGCTTGTAGAAATACAAAAGCCACTTTGCAGTGGCTTTTAGAGATACGAGAGTTTAGTTAATTTCGTTCACCTAGCTTAACGTGACCTTTTGAGTCAAACCAGAGCGCTTGTGAACGGCGACGACCAAGTAGCATCGGGCCGTCATCGTAAAACAAGAAGTTCTTCCAGTGCTTTTTAAAGATTGACCACTTGGTCTCGATCACATTGTACTTCTCATAGCAAAAGTACACGGTCACATCGTCTTGCCAATCAATAAACGCATCAACTTCTTCTGGTAGACCAGGCTCGTCTGCTTCCCAAGCGGCCATCCAATCGACTTCCTCTGGCCAATTCGATTCTTTCATTGGCCAGTCTGAAGAGCTCAAACGATCCATATCTGGACTTTGTGCACTAATATTCTCTTTCCAGAACTGAGCGGCACGCGCCAAGCTCATCGGCTTAATAAAAGCGAGATCTTCTTCTGGCACCGGCATCGACTGGTGAGTAAAAATCCATTTTCTTTGGTATTCGTCCAAAGGCAAATAAGACATTCAGTCTCCTTTTTTACGACTTCAGCCAACCTTTTTCGGTGGCTCCTTCAATCAGCTGTTTGGCTTTGTCCCACAAGGTGACAGAACCAAGTTCAATTCTTTTGTTAATCGTCAACGCTTGCTCGCGCGTTACCCCATTCTCAATCCAACTTTGACCATCATTGTGGTAGTTAAGCAACATTGGGATCAGACGATCCAGTGCTTTGGCATACTTGGCGTCATCTGTTTGAGCTGCTTCAAATTCAATCCACAACGCAAGTAGCTCATCACCTTGCTCGCTTGGTAGCATACCAAATAAACGTTGAGCCGCTTGGCGCTCTTTCTCTTCTTGCTCTTGTGATGCAGCAGTATCATAAACAAAGGTGTCGCCCGCGTCGATCTCTACCACGTCATGAATAAGCAGCATTTTCATTACTCGAGCAATGTCAACTGGTGCATTGGCGTGTTCTTGCATTAATACTGCCATCAGCGCAACATGCCAACTGTGTTCAGCGCTATTTTCTAACCGCCCGTTTGCGCTTTTTACACGGGTTCTACGCAACACATTTTTCAGTTGGTCGAGTTCAATTATCAGCGCTAATTGCTTTTCAAGCCTTTCCATTTATCGAGCCTCCTCTTTCCAATTAGGATTGGTCAACGATGTCAGTACATGATCTTGCCACTCACCGTTAATCAAGAGATAGTCCTTTGCATAGCCCTCTTTCACAAATCCAGCATGCTGTAAGACCGCTTCACTACGTTTGTTGTGCGGCATATATCCTGCCTGAATACGATGCAGCTTTTGCACCTCAAACATATAATCACAAGCCATTTTAAGTGCACGGCGCATATAACCATGACCTTGTGCATCTTCAGCAAGAGAATAGCCAACATTACAGGCATAAAGTGGGAATCGTGTCAGGTTACTGAAAGAGAGCGTACCCAGCATTTTTCCAGATTTCGCCTCAACGAGTAAGCAATAGTAACCAAGTCCTAAGCGATGAAGCTCATTGAGTTTTATCAACTTTTGCAACCAACTATTGACCGAAAAGAACGCTTCTTCGCGTTTAGGCTCAAACGGTTCAAGGTATTTTCTGTTCACTTGGAAATAAGCTGCAATCATATCGGCATCACCGATTTCGGCAGTACGTAGAAGCAAGTCGCCGTCCAGCTTATGAACGGCGATAGATGAGCTTTTGTCTTCCATTTTAAATGACAACTTCCGTTTTAAATTCGATACCGCTTAATTCTTACGAATACCGTAATCGCGCAATTTGTTTGCGATTGAAGTGTGTGAAACGTTGAGACGTTTCGCTAACTTTCGGCTTGACGGGAATGACTGATACAAACGTTCAAGTATCTGAGATTCATAATCACGCATGATCTCATCCAGCGAACCATCCAAATTTAATGTCGCACTACCGCCACCAACCGCCTGTGGCTGAGGTAAGTTAAAGTGTTCTGTTTTTAGTAGATGGCCTTCCATCTCCGTCAATGCACGAAGTACCATGTTATCGAGCTGGCGCATGTTCCCTGGCCATTGGTAGCTTGCTAGGGCATCCACTAATTCTTCATCTAAATCTGGCTTATCGATCCCAAGTTGTTGCGAATGTTTCGTCACGAACAGATCCAGTAATGGCGTAACATCGTTAGAACGCTTACGCAGAGGTGGAATCGTTAACGTCAGAACATTAAGGCGATAATACAAATCTTCACGGAACTTGCCTGCCTCTGCGAGCTCGGCGAGGTTGTGCTTAGTTGACGCAATAATACGAACGTCTACATGCATCTCATCTTCTGCGCCTACACGGCGGAAATTACCATCTTGTAAAAAGCGCAGTAGCTTAATTTGCAGATGCGAGCTCATTTCACCAATTTCATCTAAGAAAACAGTGCCGCCATTAGCTTGCTCGAAAATACCTTTGTGGCCTTGCTCATGATTAAACGAACCAGGTGCATGTCCGAACAGTTCCGTTTCGGCAACATCATCTGGCATCGACGCACAGCTCAACACTAAAAATGGCTTATTAGCACGGCCTGAGCGGCTGTGACAGGCTTTGGCTAACATCTCTTTACCCGTCCCAGTCTCCCCTTCAATCAACAGTGGTTGGTCAAGAACAGAGAGTTTTTTCGCTTGATTCATCAACGCTTTATGACGATTAGACAAACCAACAAAATGTTCAAAGCCAAGTTGATTTTGCAGTGGCAGTGTTTCTTCAATTTGCGCACCTTGTTGGCTAGAACGAATAGTCATTAGCGTACTGGCGAGCGTTGAGTTTTGTGCCTCGTCTTTGATGTACACTGGCATTAACTCAATCACGTAATCCAAACCATCAATAACCAAGCTTTCGCGCGTGCGCGCATTAACGCCTTCAGTCCAACGAGAAAAACGCACGCTTGGCAGCAGCGTACCAATTTGCATACCAATGACATCTTGCTTATGTTGACCAAGAAGAGAAAGGGCGGCCATATTCGCCATGTCTACCGCACCTTTTAGGTCAATGGCAAACACGGGATCTGGCAAGTTATCCACCAACGACAACAGCTCCGTATTGTGGCGCTCCATTGGCATAAATTGGATTTTACGTACGTCTTTTACCCCCGGAATACGGCGGATTTCAGCCATCAATTCACTAAAGGTATCAAAATCAATATCTGGGCAATTTAAGTAAATGATGCCACTGATATCAATTTCGATACCACGCAAATCGATACTTTTAGACGCTAAAATATCGAGCAATTCTCGGGTTAAACCGAGTCTATCTTCACAAAGGACTTCAAGACGCACTGAAAATATCCCAATTCACAACTGTCAGGAAAAGTTGACAGTAGTTTCTACCAAGCTTGGAATGGCGTCAAGCAATCCTGACGGTCAAAGATGACATTCGTTACGGTTTCATTGTAATTGATGCAACTTTCGCCACGATCTCTTTACGAATTGCGCTGAGTTTCACTTGTCGCTCTGGGTACCAAGGTAATGGACGCAATAGTGTCATTGCTTTTAAACCTAGACGCGCGGTAAGAATCCCAACCCCCAAGCCTTGCCCTGCTCTGGCCGAAACTTTACCCGCAAGATCCATCGACATTAAATCCATACCTGCGTCGATAACCAGTTCACTCGCACCCGCCGCCGCCATGTTGACGAATACCGAGCGTAGTAACTTAATGCGTGACGCATAGCCAAGCTCAACCCCATACACTTTCGAAAGGTTGTCGATCATCTTGAAATTGCGCCAAGCCACTAGCAACATATCAGCGGCGGCCAATGGGCTCACGGCAACTAACGCGGCAGATTCGGTTGCATGCTGAGAGACCACCTTAGTCGCGAGTTTATCTTGTTGGCTCACCACCATGGCATCGTACATATCCAGAATTTCCGCATCACTGTGTGCGGGATTAACGCTATTCTTCCAGCGATCGAAACCTGGGTTTTCTGGCAGTACGCCACTTTGTTCAGCCAATTTGTCACAAAATGCTTTGCCTTTACCAACACTTTGGCTATCGATAAGCGCTTCACTCTCTTCTTGAGCGCTAAAGTGATTACGTAGTTTACGCAATTTCCACAGCTCTTTACCTAGCGCGCCTAAACCAAAAGAGGCGATAGTAGCAATAAAGCCTACCCATCCGAGCGCTAACCAATCTGCGGTTTGAACTGCCGTCACCACGGAATCAACCACTTGCCAGCCAACCAACCCGGTAAAAGTGACAAACAGCCCTGTCGTTAGCCATTTACGCCCAAGTTTCGGCCTGATCACTTGCTCCAGTTGCAGCTCTTGTTCCGTATCGAGATCATTTTCTTCGTTCGTCGACGGGACAAAATGTTCTTGTTTACTGAACGTCTTTTGCGCGGTCAATTCTGGCGATGCACTCTCTTCTTGCTTGTGTATTACTTTTTCTGAGAAGACTTGTTTTTGTTTGAATTCGCTCATTTCAATTTGTCTCCAATTAAGAATTCCAACGCCTTGTCTAACCGAATATGCTTCATTGGTTCATCCGCCTGTAAAGACATAGGGCGGAAAGAAGTAAAATCGAAACCACTATTTTGCCAATACGCAGAATTCGGCAGCTTCTTCGGAACTTCACCCGGGAACATGGTCATCGGCTCACCTTCTAGCGTGGTGCCTTGCAACGCAGAGATTGTTTTATCACCCGACGAAATGAAGCCCGATGTCGTTGCCTGAATGGAGGCGATGCTCATACAACTCATTTCAATATTCTCATAAGCTGCGGCTTGCCAAGCCGGGTGCACCATTTGTTGTAATAGAGACACCAAATGTGGATGTTGGTCCGGCGTCACATGATCCGCTTTGGTCGCAGCAAACAGCACTTTGTCGATCTTTGGTGAAAACAGCCGGCGTAAAAAGCTACTTCGTCCATAACGGAAGCTGTGCATGATCTGTTCGAGCGCTTGACGCATGTCGTGAAACGCTTCATCACCTGCGTTTAGTGGCTGCAAGCAATCCACCAGCACGATCTGACGATCAAACGTAGCAAAGTGATGTTTATAAAACGACTTTACAACTTTCTGTTGATACTCGTGATAACGCGCTTCTAGTACGGCAAGATTACTGCCTTTTTTCGGTTTAGATTCTGCATTAAATCGGCATGGGAAAAACTGCAGTACCGGTGCTCCAGCCAGTTCTCCCGGCAGAACAAAACGCCCAGGCTGCACCCAATGCAATCCCGCATCTTTACACGCATGCAAATAATCGGTATACGATTGCGACACTTTTTCAAGCTGCTTTTCATTCACATCAGCGTGTAAATCTACCTGCTCAAGCGCATCAAGCCACTCACTGGCGAGATCGCTTCGCTGCCCTTTTAGCGCTTCAAACTGAGTATGGGACCAAGTAGCAAAGTCCATCTCAAGCAAAGGCAAATCAAGTAGCCACTCGCCCGGATAGTCGATGATATCCACATTCAACACGGCGGTTTTACTCAGCCACTTTTTACTGGTCTTATTGGGTTTGTATTTCAATGCTAATCGAATTTCGCTCACGTCACGGGTTGGAACGGGCCATTGTGGTGGCGTGGCATGAATTTGGGTCATCGCATCATCATAAGCAAATCGCGGCACCATCATATTAGTTTGCGGCTCACGCTTCGCGCCGATCAAGCGCTTATCTCGCGCCGCATTTAATAGTGGTAAATTATCATGCGTCGCGGTATGCAGCAGTTGATTGACTAAAGAAGTAATAAAAGCCGTTTTGCCTGCACGAGACAACCCGGTCACAGCGATCCTTACGTTAGAATCCATCCCACGACTGATAAAGTCGTTCACTTCTTGCGTTATTCTTTTCATTCTTTTATCTCATCAATTCATACTACGCAGTGTAATTTTACCAACCTTAATCCACGATGAACAAAATATTCACTGAAAATTATCCCTTCAAAAAAGCAAAAGCCCCTGAAGATTTCAGAGGCTTATAGGGTTTCATTGCTGACGCACTGTCTAATCGTCTTCAATCAACTTGTAGATCACAAACAAAGCGATTTCTAGAATCAGCCACAATACACAAGTAATAGTGACGTATTTCTCATCGAAGATACTAATACCGTTAAGAACCAAGTCGTAGCCTACAAAGCCACCTATCACAACAGCAAGAACTATTTGTAAAATTTGAATAAAACGAGGCATGCCGTCTCCTAATCATGGTCAGCATAACAGTGAGATTTGCTATGCCTATAAGTAAATATAGTCATTATATAGACAAAAAGTGCCGCTTTCGCTGCACTTTTTTCAATTGTTTACCTGTTAAATCAGCACCTTGTCACATTCTACCGACTGAGAGATGAAAGAATAGACACATTGCTTAGCTTATACTTCCATCTCTTGGATTTTCACTTTCCACGTATCTGGACCAATTTGATGAGCATTGGCTCCGCGAGAGTCCACCGCGACAGTAACTGGCATATCTTCGACTTCAAACTCGTAGATGGCTTCCATACCTAAGTCTTCAAACGCCACCACGCGCGCTTTTTTGATCGCTTTCGCGACAAGGTATGCTGCACCGCCAACAGCCATGAGATACACCGCTTTATGGTTCTTGATAGACTCAACAGTAGCAGGACCACGCTCTGCTTTACCGATCATGCCCATAATACCCGTCTCTTCTAACATCATGTCGGTGAACTTATCCATGCGTGTTGACGTCGTTGGGCCAGCCGGACCGACAACCTCATCGCCTACCGCATCAACGGGGCCAACGTAATAGATGAATTTACCTTTCAGATCCACGCCTTCTGGCAGGCCTTCACCGGCTTCTAACATACCTTGAATTCGCTTATGCGCGGCATCACGACCGGTTAGAATTTTTCCTGACAGCAAAACGGTTTCACCCGTCTTCCACTCCTGAACTTCTTCTTTGGTTACCGTATCGAGGTTCACGCGGCGTGTATTCTCACCCGCTTCCCAAGTGATATCAGGCCATTCTTCAAGCTTAGGTGGCGTTAGCTCTGCCGGGCCACTGCCATCTAGAGTGAAGTGAACGTGGCGCGTTGCCGCACAGTTCGGGATCAAGCAAACCGGCTTAGAAGCTGCGTGCGTTGGTGCAGTTTTGATTTTCACATCAACGACGGTGGTCAGGCCACCAAGACCTTGTGCACCAATACCAAGCTTATTTACACGCTTGAAGATATCAAGTCGAAGTTCTTCTTCTGCGTTTTGCGGGCCACGATCAATCAATTCCTGAATGTCGATATGCTCCATCAACGATTCTTTTGCCAGTACCGCGGCTTTCTCTGCCGTACCACCGATACCAATGCCTAGCATACCTGGTGGACACCAACCCGCCCCCATTGTCGGTAGCGTTTTTTCTACCCATTCAGCAATATCATCCGATGGGTTTAACATCACCATCTTGGTTTTATTTTCACTGCCACCACCTTTTGCTGCAATTTGAATTTCAACGTTATCGCCTGGCACCATGTTAATGTGTACAACCGCTGGTGTGTTGTCTTTGGTGTTAATTCGTTTACCTGCAGGATCCATCAGAACCGAGGCACGCAATGGGTTATCCGGATTTGTATAAGCTTGTCGAACACCTTCATCCACCATTTGTTGAACCGTCATGTCGGTAGAATCCCACTGCACACCCATACCGATATTAACGAAACACGTTACAATGCCGGTGTCCTGACAAATTGGTCGATGGCCTTCTGCCGACATACGGGAATTAATTAAGATTTGAGCTATCGCGTCTTTCGCAGCCTGACTCTCTTCGCGGTGGTAGGCTTTTTCAAGGGCTTGAACAAAGTCTAGCGGGTGGTAGTAAGAAATATACTGTAGCGCATCAGCAACACTGCTGATGACGTCCTGCTTGCGTATTACCGTCATTGCATGCCTCATTATTGTTATGCTTTGCTTCCATTAGTGGCTTGGCTTCTGTCGTGTTTGTTGAGCTTATTGCTCTTAAAATGAGCTTCGTTTTCTTTAAACGTTCGTTTTTATAAACAATTCGTCGAACGGCTGATATCGACACACGAGTGATTGAAGACGCCTTGTCATAGTGTAAAACCACCTCAAAGCCTTTGTATAGAAGTAGTTTGGGTTTATGATACTCTTGCAGCTCATGACATGCCATGCAGTGAATGAACTCTTTGTCACAATTTAAACAAATGAATAACATGGATACGCAATTGCTTGATTTTAAGGCATTGGATTACGCCAACGACCTCGCTATTTCTCTCTTTTCTCGTATTGAACAACTGCCTTGGGCAATGCTGCTGCGTTCTGCGTCTGATACGCACATTGACAGTCGTTTCGATGTATTGGTTGCGAACCCAATCGCAACGTTAGAAACCATTGCCAACGACACTCATATCAAAACGACGTGGCAAGACTACGTTTCTCAAAATGATCCGTTTTCGCTGCTGGATGAACTACAACAACAGCTTCTTCCTAATCTTGAACTTGGGCCTGAATGGGACTTGCCGTTTGTTGGTGGCGCGCTAGGTTACTTTAGCTACGATTTAGGTCGCCGCGTAGAATCGATACCAGAACTGGCCAGCAAAGATCTGCAAACACCCGATATGGCAGCAGGCATCTATGAATGGGCATTAGTCGTCGACCACAAACTCAAGAAGGCGTGTGTGGTTGGGCAAAATATCGAACAGGCATGGCAGTGGTTGACTGAGCAAGCAGCAACGCTTACTGAAGCGTTCAAACTCACCGGCGATTGGCAATCGAACATGACGCAAACATCGTACGCCGCTCGTTTTAATCGCGTACAAGAATACCTGCTGAGTGGCGATTGCTACCAAATCAATTTAGCCCAGCGTTTCAATGCCCCTTACCTAGGCAGTGAATGGCAGGCATACCTGAAATTGGAATCGGCAAACCAAGCGCCTTTTTCTGCTTTTATTCGCATGCCAGGATCCGTCATTTTGAGTATCTCACCAGAGCGATTCTTAGAGTTAAAAGAGCGAGTTATTGAAACCAAGCCTATCAAAGGAACGCGCCCTCGTACTCTCGATGAAAAACAAGACCAAGCCAATGCGCATGACTTGCAAACCGCAGAGAAAGATCAAGCTGAAAACCTGATGATTGTGGATCTGCTGCGCAATGACATTGGCCGCGTCGCGACACCAGGTAGTGTGCATGTGCCTAAGCTGTTCGATATTGAAAGCTTCCCTGCGGTGCATCATCTAGTAAGCACCATTCGAGCACAGTTGGATGTGAAATACAGTGCTGCCGATTTACTGCGAGCCTGCTTTCCTGGAGGTTCTATCACTGGCGCACCAAAAGTTCGCGCGATGCAGATCATTGAAGAGTTAGAGCCTCACCGTCGCAGTGCATATTGTGGCAGCATTGGCTATATCTCTCGTCATGGCCGCATGGACACCAGCATCACCATTCGCACCCTAGTTGCCGAAGATAACCAGCTTTACGCATGGGCAGGTGGTGGCGTTGTTGCCGACAGTGATTGTGCTGCAGAGTATCAAGAAACATTAGATAAATTATCTAAGATCCTACCGGCCCTGAAGTAACAGTCTTCTAATACCTGAGTCCCCATCCATCACGACAAGGGGCAAACCCGTCTTCTGGTTTGCCTTCTCTCCTATCCAGAGTGGCCATTGCACTCAATTCAATATAAGTTGAACATACCCAAGCGACTTTAATATGCTTAGGTATTGGCCCGATTAAAAAGGACAGTGCTTTGGTTATCGACAAAACGACCTTACTTCAAAATTTTCAGTTGAATTTACCAACTGGCTATCATGATGAGTCTTTAAAACGCCTTGCAAACGTAAGGCAAGAGACATTACGTGAAGCTGCGGTACTGATTGGTTTTGTCGAAAGGGCTGACGGGTTTCAGGTTATTTTCACCAAGCGTGCAATGCATTTACGCCACCATCCTGGGCAAATATCATTCCCTGGAGGCAAGTTTGAGCACTCAGACGAGCGTTTGGTGAATACCGCTTTACGCGAAGCAGAAGAAGAAATCGGTATATCCCCACGACATATCGATATATTTGGGCAACTGCCAAAGCTACCAACGATTAGCCAATTTAATGTAACGCCTTTCTTAGCTTTCGTTTCACCGGATTACGTCACTTGTATCGATCCAAACGAAGTGGAAGCGGTATTCGAAGTACCAGCCAACCATATTTTGAATCCAGAAAAACTCTATAGCGCGAAGTTCCGTCTAAAAAACACCAGTCACCGAGTGTTTGCTATTCCATTTGAGCAACATTTCATTTGGGGTATGACAGCACAAATCATCGAATCGATGCAAAAACATATCACTCATAATTGACTTCTCTATCAATGATAAAGAGACAATAAGAGCAAACATCATATGCATCTATATTAATTAAAAGTTCTTTTTCAAACATTCTTTCACATTAGTTTTATTTGCCTTTATAAAGCAAACGCTTGCGTTGAGATAGGCTCATATAACCCAAACTTCGCATTAGTTTTTTTAACCCCATTCATTAGCAATAATCACATGTAGCACATTATTTTCGTGATAAGAAGCAGGTTTTTGGCATATCATGCAATGGCTGAGAGCAATACATGATTTAGATCTAACTTTTGCAATGTAAAATATTGCAAAATGCACCCGACTTATTTCCTGTTCCCAAAAATGAGTAACCCAAAATGAACACAACAAATTCGACGGCGACTGCCGTACCATCGTCTAGTAAGTTTACTTACAAAGATTTCACCTGGTGTCTATCTCTATTCGGCACCGCTGTAGGTGCTGGTGTACTATTCCTTCCTATCAAAGCGGGGGCTGGCGGCTTTTGGCCATTAGTTATCCTAGCGCTTATCGCGGCACCAATGACTTGGTTCGCGCACAAATCTCTAGCACGTTTCGTCCTATCTGCGAAAAACCCAGACGCAGACATCACTGACACAGTAGAAGAGCACTTCGGTAAGACTGGCGCAAACCTTATTACTTTTGCTTACTTCTTTGCTATCTACCCAATCGTACTTATTTACGGTGTTGGTATTACAAACACAGTTGATTCTTTTCTAGTTAACCAAATGGGTATGGAATCGATCCCTCGTTGGTTGCTATCTGGTGCACTGATTGCGGCAATGACAGCCGGTGTCGTATTTGGTAAAGAACTGATGCTGAAAGCAACATCAGCAATGGTTTACCCACTAGTTGTTATCCTACTGGCACTTTCTGTTTACCTAATTCCTGATTGGAATACATCAATGATGGAAGTTGCACCAAACTGGGGTGAAGTACCGACTATCGTTTGGCTAGCAATTCCAATCATCGTATTTTCATTCAACCACAGCCCAATCATTTCTCAGTTCTCTAAAGAGCAACGCCAACAGTTTGGTGATGACGCAGTTAAGAAAACTGATGCTATCACTGGCGGCGCAGCAATGATGCTGATGGGTTTTGTAATGTTCTTCGTATTCTCTGTTGTTCTTTCTCTATCTCCAGAAGCACTAGCAACAGCACAAGAGCAAAACATCTCTGTTCTTTCTTACCTTGCTAACGTTCACGAATCTCCACTGATCTCTTACATGGGTCCACTAGTGGCATTCGCAGCGATTACTTCTAGCTACTTCGGTCACTTCCTAGGTGCACACGAAGGTCTAGTTGGTCTAATCAAATCACGCTCTCAAACACCAGTAAGCAAGATCGAGAAAGCTTCTCTAATCTTCATCGTTATCACGACTTGGATTGTGGCTATCGTTAACCCAAGCATCCTAGGCATGATTGAGACGATGGGCGCTCCAATGATTGCAGGTATCCTATTCCTACTGCCTGTATTCGCGATGCATAAAGTACCAGCAATGGCGAAATACAAAACATCAGCACCTGTACAGCTTTTCACAGTTATCTGTGGTCTTGCAGCGATTACTTCTGTAATCTACGGCGCTCTTTAATCATCGCTCATTTTTTAGCGTGATTAATTCAAGAATATAACGATAAAAACAAGCCTCCCAACTCCCCTTGGGAGGCTTTTGTTCTGAGGTAATCGATATGATTAGTGTTTTTGATATCTATAAAATCGGCGTTGGTCCTTCAAGCTCACACACAGTAGGGCCGATGAAAGCGGGTAAAGAATTTATTGATGATCTTCGTTCAATGGGAAAATTACGCGACATCACTAAAATCACCGTTGACGTTTATGGATCACTATCACTGACAGGGAAAGGTCACCACACCGATATCGCTATCATCATGGGTCTTGCTGGCAATACCCCTGAGAAAGTAGACATCGACTCTATCCCGGGCTTTATCGCTCGCGTAGAAGAAACTGAGCGCCTTCCTGTTGGCATGCACTGTCACACAGTATCGTTCCCTAAAGATGGTGGTATGAACTTCCATACCTCTAATTTATCGCTGCACGAAAACGGCATGCAGATCCACGCTTGGATCGATGACGAAGTCGCGTACTCGAAAACGTATTACTCTATCGGTGGTGGTTTCATCGTCGATGAAGAAAACTTCGGCAAAGAAGAAGAAAACCCTATCAAGGTTCCTTACACATTCACAACCGCTGAAGAGCTTGTGAACCAATGTAAAGAACACGGTCTTTCTATCAGCGCATTGGTTATGAAAAACCAAGCGGCTCTTCACTCAGATGAAGAGTCTCGCACTTACTTTGCCAACATCTGGAAAACCATGCGTGAAGGTATGGAACGCGGTATGAATACGGAAGGTATTCTACCTGGGCCACTACGCGTACCTCGTCGTGCTGCAGCACTTCGCCAGCAACTACTGACTTCTGAAAAGACGTCAAATGACCCAATGGCAGTGGTTGACTGGGTAAACATGTTTGCTTTCGCAGTAAACGAAGAAAACGCTGCCGGTGGCCGTGTTGTAACTGCGCCAACGAATGGTGCATGTGGCATCATCCCTGCGGTACTGGCGTACTACGACAAGTTTATCCAAACCGTAACAGAAAAAGACTACATCCGTTACTTCGCTGCTTCTGGTGCGATCGGCGGTCTTTACAAGCGTAACGCTTCTATCTCCGGTGCGGAAGTTGGCTGTCAAGGTGAAGTTGGCGTAGCGTGTTCTATGGCGGCGGCTGGCCTTGCTGAACTTATGGGTGGTAGCCCAGAGCAAGTATGTATGGCGGCAGAGATCGGTATGGAACACAACCTAGGGCTAACTTGTGACCCTGTTGCTGGTCAGGTACAAGTTCCATGTATCGAACGTAATGGTATTGCGGCAGTGAAAGCGATCAACTCTACTCGTATGGCACTGCGTCGTTCTTCTGCTCCAACGGTATCTCTAGATAAAGTTATCGAAACCATGCTAGAAACGGGTAAAGACATGAACGCGAAATACCGTGAGACGTCTCAAGGCGGTCTAGCAATCAAAGTCATTTGCTAATCCCAAGAGCACGACATCAAGCCTGAGCCGACGCTCAGGCTTTTTTTTCATTAACTTTTCAAAACGTCATGAGTGGGAATACAAAAAAGGCAAGCTAATCCGCTTGCCTTCTTATTGAAATTCTGGCCTTATTCGCCTTTGTAGATACAACCTGCTGTACAAGTCTCTTTGATCTCAACTTTGCTAAGTAGAGGTAGGTTTGGCTTAAGTTGCTCCCAAATCCACTTTGCTAATACTTCGCTCGTTGGGTTTTCTAAACCTTCAATATCGTTCAGGTAGTAGTGGTCTAAACGGTTGTAGATCGGTTTGAAAGCGGCTTTAATTTCAGCAAAGTCCACAACCCAGCCTGTATGTGGGTCCACCTCGCCTTCTACATAAAGACGAACAAGGAAAGAGTGTCCGTGCAAACGACCACATTGGTGTCCTTCTGGTACGTGCGGCAAGTGGTGCGCCGCTTCGAACATGAACTCTTTGTATAATTCGGTTTTCATCTTGATTCTCAGGCTTTAAAAAACACGCAATACTAAGGAATTCACCTGTCGATGACAAGCCTTAACACCTTCTGAGTTCAAGGCCATGAAGGCAAACGATTCTCCCACCAATCCTAGCCTCCCTTTTCAGCAAATCCTCACAATCATCGGTAACGGCTCTCTCATTTGGCAATCTTGCGGCGCAGTGTCAACACCTTGATTACATCGAACTCACGCCGGATTGACATAACCATATACTGTTTAGAGTCACAAGGATTCCTCTTGTCTATCACTCTCATGAAAATCCATCATTAATGTTGTTACGTTCGTTCCAATAACATTAATAAGAATAGGCGCTCAACCATCAGCTTAAAACTTCTTCTTGCACTGTTCTCGTGTTCAGTTGCGTACTTAATGACACTATCAGCTATCAATACTACCAACAAAAATCGCTGAACAATGATGTGCTTAGTGACCAATGAAGTACAGAGCAACATCGAAACCATCATTCATCATTTCCAACAAGGTAGTGAGCCAGCATATTCAGTCGAAAGTCGACACCATCACGCTAACGACACATCCCAATCGGCCTCTCATACTCGTGATATTTGCGTCGATTTAGAACATCAATCAGAGCGACTTGAGCGATTACTTAACCAATTCACGCTATCAAGAGAGAAAAGCGGGCACAAATAAGAAATTTCTCGTGTTTAAAGTGAATATAAAGGTTGAAGCTGTCGATTTGACAGGTAATATGTTCCGATGAATCTAAAAAATTCTATTCAGCACAACACGACGCCTGTTTTTTAATCAAACACGTAATAAGACAGCCATTTAATCTGTGTTGTGTTGCTTTTATGCCTTAACGGAGAATATTGAAAACATGACTTACGCGCCTGTATCAGACGTTTTGAAAGGTCAACTAGCGGTAGACAGTGAAGTAACTGTTCGTGGTTGGATCCGTTCACGTCGTGATTCCAAAGCTGGAATCTCTTTCCTTGCCATTTATGACGGCTCTTGTTTCGACCCGATTCAGGCCGTGGTCCCAAATAATCTTAATAATTACGACAACGAAGTACTTAAGCTAACTACTGGCTGCTCTGTTGAAGTAACAGGTAAGATTGTTGAGTCTCCTGCTGCTGGTCAGGCTTTCGAGCTTGCGGCAACTGACGTTAAAGTAGTTGGTTGGGTTGAAGACGCTGAAACTTACCCAATGGCTAAAACTCGTCACTCTATCGAGTACCTACGTGAAGTTGCGCACCTACGTCCGCGTACAAACGTAATCGGTGCGGTAGCACGTGTTCGTAATTGCCTGTCTCAAGCAATCCACCGCTTCTACCACGAGCAAGGTTACTTCTGGGTATCTGCACCACTGATCACCGCTTCTGACGCAGAAGGCGCAGGTGAAATGTTCCGCGTTTCTACGCTAGACATGGAAAACCTACCTCGCACTGACGCTGGCAAAGTGGACTACAACGAAGACTTCTTCGGTAAAGAGACGTTCCTAACCGTATCTGGTCAGCTAAACGCAGAAGCTTACGCGTGTGCACTAAGCAAAGTTTACACGTTCGGCCCGACTTTCCGTGCTGAAAACTCAAACACTAGCCGCCACCTAGCGGAATTCTGGATGGTTGAGCCTGAAGTAGCGTTTGCAGAATTAGACGACGTAGCGAAACTGGCTGAAGACATGCTGAAATACGTGTTCAAAGCGGTACTTGAAGAGCGTCGTGATGATCTTGAATTCTTCGCGCAGCGCATCGACAAACAAGCGATCACTCGTCTAGAGCAATTCGTTTCTTCTGACTTCGCACAAGTAGACTACACGGACGCGATCCAAATCCTTCTAGATTCTGGTCGTGAGTTCGAATTCCCTGTTGAATGGGGTATCGACATGTCTTCTGAGCACGAGCGCTTCCTAGCAGAAGAGCACTTCAAAGCACCAGTAATCGTTAAGAACTACCCGAAAGACATCAAAGCGTTCTACATGCGTATGAACGACGATGGCAAAACCGTAGCGGCAATGGACGTTCTAGCACCAGGCATCGGTGAAATCATCGGTGGTTCTCAACGTGAAGAGCGCCTAGACATCCTAGATTCACGTATGCGCGAAATGGGCATCGACCCTGAGCACATGAGCTGGTACCGCGACCTACGTCGTTACGGCACAGTGCCACACGCAGGCTTCGGTCTAGGCTTCGAGCGCCTCGTTTCTTACGTAACCGGCATGGGCAATGTTCGCGATGTGATCCCATTCCCACGTACACCTCGCTCTGCGAACTTCTAATCGCGTTAATGCAACAGAATTAAAAAGACCTCCCTCGTGGAGGTCTTTTTTTATCTGTCATTTACGCAACATGATTTCTTATTCTTCTCTGTCGCAATTTTCTCTCCTAAATGTGAAATTATGTTCCATACTTTCAAGGATATAAAAACGCTTTTAGGAGAACGTGATGAAACTATTTACAATGGACGATCTTTCATATCGTGGCACACATCAAGGCGTTCATAGTTGGGATCATCCTGACAGTGATACCCCTTATTATTGGCACCCTGATTGGCTCCACATTGCTGAAGATGCGTTAGGGATCCACCCTAAAGCCGATATTGATGTACCTGAGGGAGAAACCGCTACAGAAGAGCATGCAAAAGTAGCAATCATCAAACACCTTAATGAAAATAATAACGGTTAGAAATGCGCTCATTTGCTGAGAATCAGTAAGTTATATATACAGAAAATTTACTCGAATGGCATTTAAGCCGCAATGAATCCAACCACGCCCATCCTTGCTGGGTGTGGGGATAGCCTATCACTATACACACCGCGCCACCTCATCACGTCGCTCCAAAACCCTCGATTCCACTTTTAAATTCACCCGTAATGCCCCCCACTTTGCTTCTCCCTTTAAGGTGAACAAAATATCACCAACACCCCAGTTAACTCCTCAATAACACACAACAATTAGAGAACATTACCTAATAAAACCCTCCATTTAGTTGGATTTCTGTTTCAAATCAAAATTATTTTAAGTTTTCTTTTCAACAACGGTTGTAACCGAAATTACTGAAAGGTATAAATATCAGCAGACCCCTTCGATTAACATGGATGAAGATTATGTTTGAAAAAGTCGTTGCCGCTCCGGCTGACCCTATTCTTGGACTCACTGAAGAGTTTAAAAAAGATACTCGCGCTGAAAAAATTAACCTTGGTGTTGGTATTTACAAAAACGAGCAAGGTGAAACCCCTGTTCTTGCTACCGTAAAGAAAGCCGAAGCAATACTCGTTGAAACTGAAAAAACCAAATCTTACCTAACGATCGAAGGGACAGCAGAATACGCTTTAGCCGTGCAAAAACTGCTATTCGGTGCGGATGCTGACATCGTCGCAGAAAAACGCGCGAAAACCGCACAAGCACCAGGTGGCACTGGCGCTCTGCGTGTTGCTGGTGAATTCATCAAGCGTCAACTTGGTGATGCCAAGATCTGGATCAGTAACCCTACATGGGCAAATCACAACGGTGTCTTTACCGCCGCTGGTATTGAAACGGCGCAGTACAGCTACTACAACGCGGAAACGAAAGACAAAGACTTTGACGCCATGTTGACTGATCTTCAAACGGCATCTGAAGGCGACATCGTTCTTCTGCACGGATGCTGCCATAACCCAACGGGTATCGATCCAACAGCAGAAGAGTGGGAAACCTTGGCGAAATTAATGGCAGAAAAGAAACTTCTACCGCTATTTGATTTTGCCTACCAAGGCTTTGCAAAAGGTGTAGACGAAGATGCCGCAGGTCTACGTACTTTTGCTAAGTACAACAAAGAAATCCTTGTCGCGAGCTCATTCTCTAAGAACTTTGGCCTATACAACGAGCGCGTGGGCGCGTTTACTCTAGTTGCTGAATCAGAAGACGTGGCTGCAACGGCATTCTCGCAAGTAAAAGCAATCATCCGTTCTATCTATTCTAACCCTCCGGCGCACGGTAGTGCTGTCGTCACTCACATTCTGAACGACGCTGAACTGCGCGCAGAATGGGAATCTGAAGTGGCAGAGATGCGTGACCGCATCCAAGAGATGCGTGAGCTATTTGTCGCCACACTCAAAGCGGAAGGCGTAGATGCAGACTTTAGCTTTATCGAACGCCAAAACGGCATGTTTTCGTTCTCTGGTCTGTCTAAAGAGCAAGTGAACCGACTGAAAGATGAATTTGCTATTTACATTGTTGGCTCTGGACGAATTAGTGTTGCAGGCATGACCAAGTCAAACATGGGTCCACTCTGTAAAGGCATCGCAGCGGTACTATAATGCCAGCCAAATAAAATAAAAAGGTCAGCAATTGCTGACCTTTTTATTTATCGGCTGATTGTTCAATTTAGTAAACAAATTTAAGGCTGAACCCAACTTCGTTGATCTCTTCCGACGCTTCATTTTGATAATCCGTGTCGCGGTACTGATAGTAAAGCCCTGCCCCTATCACTTCATGCCATTGGTAATTGAACGCAATCTTATAATTGTTCTCATCCACAATATCACTGCGGTTCAAATGCACTTCAGCGATTGCCATCCACTTTTCGCTGAAGAGGTAATTCACACCGAGTGTCACTCCGTGAATGAATTCTGTTTCCGAAGAAAGTGCCTTACCCGTTTCATCGTTGGTCGCTTTAGCTTTAATCGAGCCTAAGCCATAAACGCCATAAATATCGAATTGTTCGTTGATACCGTAGCGGTAGCCACCACCAAACATTAAACGGTCAATTCGCAAAGTGAATGTGTCTGGGTGAAAGAACTGCGCGGTGTAATCTAAATTAAGTAGCCAATTATCCGTCAAAAGGTAATTGCCGCCTATACCTACCGTGGTCGCGTTAGAATTGTCTAACCATTCTTCATTAGTTGTACCAGCCCCAACATCAAGTTGTATGTGCTCATAACCAAACTTTTGAACCTGTTCCGCCTCTGAGGCAATACTCATTATAGGTAGTGCTACAAGAGGTGTAGCTAATAACCATCTTACCATTCTATTTCCTTCCATGAGGGGTCTCTAAATTGTTCTCACTGAGCGCTCTAATTCGGTAAATTAATGACAGGGTAACCGAATCAAAAAGTACGTGCTGTGCGCTCAGTCTTGATCTTACCACCCGCACCCAAAAAGAGTAACCCGATAAGATTCTGATTTAAAACTAGGTTAAGATTAACCTATCACTTCCAAATCAAAAGGCACCTTAATGGATGCAGAACTTCTCGAGATATATAACTTTCTCGCCAAGTATCCCCCATTTAACGAGCTACCAGAAGCAACTCTCACTAAAGTCACTGAAAGTATTGAAATCTCTTACTGCCGACAGGATACGCCAATCATTCACTTAGGCGATCACATCCACGATCTTTACATGGTAAGAAGTGGTGTAGTTGAAGTGTATCGTCGCAAGGGTGAGTTGTATAACCGACTCGACGAAGGTGACCTTTTTGGCCAAATGGGTCTACTTACCAATAATAAGGTTCGCTTTCCTGTAAAAGCGATTGAAGATTCCCTGCTGTACTGCATTCCTGAAGACGTTTTCCAAGAACTGTACGATAACTTCGAGACGTTTGCTGACTTTGTTGAAGTGGAAAATAGCGCACGGTTGCGTCAAACAGTGTCTGAAAACAGCGACGCCAACGATCTGACAACCTCTAAAGTGAAAACCCTACTCACTCGTGATGCGCCAACCATTGATCGCGACCAAACCATCCAGGAAGCAGCAAAGTTAATGGCTCAGGACAATGTCTCTTCACTGCTCATTGTTGATCCTGATTTTGTTCTGGATGAAGATGACCCGCAATCACCAGTAGTGGGCATCATCACTGATCGTGATCTGTGTACTCGCGTTTTGGCTGAAGGCCTGTCACCGCAAGACGATGTGTCGACGGTGATGACGACAGAAGTGATCTCTCTTGATCATAACGCCTACGTATACGAAGCGATGCTTACCATGCTGCGCTACAACGTTCATCATCTACCAGTGGTTAAAGATCAGCTGCCAATTGGCATCATCGAAGCAACCGACATTGTTCGTTACGAATCGCAGAACTCGCTATTACTCGTCAGCAGTATCTTTCAACAACAAACCATCGAAGATCTGGCGATTGTTGCCGATGAAGTAAAAAGCAGTTTTGTACGCCTAGTCAACGAAGACGCTAACTCCCACATGGTAGGCAGTGCGATGTCAGTGATAGGACGAAGCTTCAAACAACGCCTACTTGAAATGGCTGAAGAGGCATTAGGCCCTGCACCGATACCGTATTGCTTCCTAGCTTTGGGCTCCATGGGTCGAGACGAGCAATTACTGGTAACCGACCAGGATAACGCGATTATTCTTGATGATAGCTATCAAGAAGAGCAGCACGGCAAATATTTTGAAGCGCTAGCGCAGTTTGTCAGCGATGGGTTGAACGTGTGCGGCTACAAATACTGTACCGGCGACATTATGGCGACCAATCCGATGTGGCGCATGACCCGCACACAATGGGAAGCCTGCTTTGCCGATTGGATTGATGACCCAAATCCTAAAGCCCTACTCAACGCTTCGATTTTCTTCGATTTAGATGGCGTTTATGGACGCTTAAAGTGGGCTGAGCAGTTAACCAGTTTCATTGTTCGTCGTGCTCGTAAGAACAATCGCTTCTTAGCCTGTTTAGCAAGAAATGCTCTGAACCGTACGCCACCTTTAGGCTTTTTCAAAGACTTTGTGATGGAAAAGGATGGTCAACATAAGAATTCTATCAACCTCAAACGTCGCGGCACTGCACCACTCGTCGATCTGATTCGTGTCCACTCACTTGCCGTTGGCTCACGCGCACAAAACTCATTTGAACGACTCGACGATATTATGGACGCAGGCATTCTGCCAAAGGGGCGAGCACAAAATCTAAAAGATGCGATGGAGTTTATCTCTATGGTACGCATTCGCCACCAAGCCATTGACGTAGAACTGGGGATCGAGCCAGATAATAATATCGAACCAGAAAACCTATCGGACTTTGAGCGACGCAACCTGAAAGATGCATTCCAGATACTGAGTAATGGTCAAAACTTCCTCAAATTCCGCTATCAAGCCAGCAATAGCTTCAAATGAGGTTTGTCATGATCAAAAAGCTATTTCAAAAGCCGGCTATCCAATGGCCAACAAAGTTCCACCATAAGCAAGAGCAAGCAAGCGACGAGCGTCTCATCGCCTTCTATGGCCATGTCCTCCCATCGTCGGATACGCCAATTTCGGACATTGAGTTCGTAGCTTTGGACTTTGAGACAACGGGTTTGAACCCGCAAAAAGATGGCATTATCACCATTGGATTAGTGCCATTTAACCTCAATCGCATTTTTTTGCGCCAGTCCAAACATTGGAAGGTAAGACCGCAGGAAAAACTGGATGCGAATTCCGTCATCATTCACGGCATTACACACAGTGACTTGATAGATGCCCCCGATTTGAATGACATTCTCGGTGATTTTTTACACTGTTTAGCCGGCAAGGTTGTGGTCGTGCACTATCGTAGGATCGAGAGAGAGTTTCTAGACCAAGCCCTGCGCACACGTATAGGTGAAGGTATCGAGTTTCCGGTTCTCGACACCCTAGAAATCGAAGCTAACATACAACAGAAACTGTTTGGCGGCCTGTGGAATAAGCTGAAAGGCAAACAGCCAGAATCTCTACGCCTAGCGCAATCGCGTCGCCGGTACGGTCTTCCTGATTACACCCCCCATCACGCACTAACGGATGCGATAGCAACGGCGGAATTGTTGCAAGCTCAAATTGCCCACCACTATCGCCCTGAGCAACCTATCCGTGATTTTTGGTTATAGCCCCTATCCTTAAAGAGCAAATAAAAAAGGAGCCTTTTGGCTCCTTGTTATTACTTTCAATGTTCTCACAGTTTAAAGCGGTTGGTCTCTTGCGCTAACTCATAAGATAGCTCTGACAGATGCGCGGCTTGCTGTGCGGCCTGCTACGCTTCAACAGAAAGCTCACTGGAAGCATCACGAAGCCCTTCTGCATTACGTGTGATTTCAGTTGATACCGAAGCCTGTTCTTCCGCCGCAGAGGCAATTTGAGTTGCCATATCACTCATACGTTCTACTGCGGTATGAATTTGAGTCAGACTCACTGCCGTCGCCACCATATTAATTTCGTCTTGTTGACACGAAATTTGCTGGCTCTTTAATCATGCAACACTTGCGCTTCAATCTATTACTTATTGACGCTCTGTTCTCAATCCCATCACTAAGCTGACACACATTGCAAGCAGAACAAAAGTAAAGGGTAATGCCGTGGAAATTGCACCAGCTTGAAGGGCCTGAACGGCTTCAGAGCCACCTACCCACAGTAGTGCAACTGCAATCGCACCTTCCATAAACGCCCAAAACACGCGTTGCAGAACTGGGGCATCAACTTTACCACCTGCGGTGATGCTATCAATAACGAGCGACCCGGAGTCTGAAGAGGTAATGAAAAATACCAAAACCAAAACAACAGCAATAATAGATAGCATGTTACCGAATGGTAATACATCAAACATTTGGAACATCGCCAATGAAACGTCTGTTAGGCCATTGGCACCCAACTCACCCACTTTATTGATGACTTGGTCGATCGCTAAGCCACCAAATACTGACATCCAAACAATGGTTACAAACGTTGGCACAATCAAAACCGCGGTAATAAATTCACGAACTGTACGACCACGAGATACTCGAGCGATAAACATACCAACAAATGGTGACCATGAGATCCACCATGCCCAGTAGAATACCGTCCAACCTTGGAACCATGCTTCATCTGAGCGACCAAATGGATTACTCAGTGGAATGATGTTTTCTACATATGCCATCAGCGTTGTCGGAATAGAGCCTAGGCTTACAGCCCAACCAATCAACCCAACAAGAATAAGCAGTAAGAATGCAACAATCATGTTGATGTTACTGATAACCTTAACACCGCCATCAATACCGCGGATTACTGATACAACCGCTAGCAAGGTAACCACGGTGATAACAACAATTTGAAGGCCTAAGCCCGGCTCAACGCCAAACACGTGGTGAATACCACTTGCCGCTTGCTGCGCCCCAAGACCTAGAGAAGTCGCAAGACCAAACAGTGTTGCCAGTACGGCGAGAATATCAACAATGTGCCCCGCCCAACCCCATGCGCGATCGCCCAACAGTGGGTAAAAAATCGAACGCATAGACAAAGGTAGGCCCTTATTGTATGTAAAGAAAGCTAGAGAAAGTGCGACAACACCGTAAATTGCCCAAGGGTGCAAACCCCAGTGGAACATCGTCGCACCCAACGCAAGCTTTGCGGCTTCAGGCGTATTAGCTTCTACACCTAGTGGCGTTTCGTACCAACCTGTAAAGTATGCCACTGGCTCTGCCACACTCCAGAACATCAGTCCGATCCCCATACCCGCTGCGAATAGCATCGCAAGCCATGACATGAAAGAGTAATCCGCAACCGCATCTTTACCGCCAAGGCGAATCTTACCCATTGGCGACACAATAAGTGCTAAACAGAAGATAACGAAAATGTTGCTAGAAATGATGAACAGCCAATCGAAGGAGCCGATGATTTTCCATTTCAGACCATCTAGTGCGGTTTTGGCCGTGTGTGCATCAAGAACGAGCGCTGCAATAAGAAATAGTGCAATGAAACCAGCGCTAATACCAAAAACCGGATTATGGACATCAAACCCCCATTTTTGGACGTTGTCTTGTCCAACCGTATAGTCGGTACTATCAATGCTGTACTTATCTATACCTTTTGTCATTTTTCCTCTCTTTTATGTTCAATTTTTAGCAAGAAACCAAGAATACTTTGAACACGATACATTTTGTTTTCCAGAAAGTCGGAGATCCTACCATTTGAGGCTTTTTTGTCTAGAATTTGCTGATATAAAATCCAATAACCCATTTATCAGCCAGTAAGATCAACCAAAAATAGTAAATAACCCCGTATGCATTTTTAGACTTCAAATATTTATTACTATAATCACTTTAGGTAATCCTGACTTACTTGCATCAATCCGTGTAAAGATTGTGAATAGAGAATACAATTCGTTAAAAATGATGCCCTCATTCAGCACTAAGCGCTTTTAATAGCAACGCTTTTGAGTTAGTGTCATCTCGTAACAAGATCCCCTTATGACTGGATGAAAAAATTGGAAAAGTACGAAGAAGTCTTGGTCTCGATTCGTCAGATCATCCGAGCTATTGATTTACATTCAAAAAAGTTGAGCAAAGAGTCTGGTTTGACTGCACCCCAGTTGATCCTCATGCGTGCCATTAGTGAATTGGATAATGTCACTATTAAGCAGCTGTCGAGCCATACCAATATGAGTCAGGCAACCGCGACGACCATCTTAGACCGACTAGAACGTAATCAGTATGTGGAACGCCGCCGCAGTGTTGAAGATAAGCGCAAGGTACATGCAGTTTTGACAGAACAAGGCCAATCCGTACTAGATCAAGCACCGACACCGCTTCAAGAGCACTTTATCAGCCGTTATCAAAAACTTGAGGAATGGGAGCAAAGTTTGCTTTTATCTTCCGTTCAACGCATCTCTGCCATGATGAATGCCGAAGATATTGATGTCGCACCAATGCTAGAATTAGGCAGCATCACTAAACCAGAATAAGTGTCTTTGTGTGCGCTCATGAGTTGGAATACACCGAATATGTGCGCCACATTTACTCAACCAGTCCAGTTTCAAAAGCGTATTTGGCCAACTCTGCCGTTGAGTGTAAATCCAGCTTATGTTTAATATTGTGGCGATGCGTTTCGACAGTCCTATAACTGATATCTAGCAGCGCTGCAATTTTCTTACTACTGTTTCCTTGTGCAACAAGCTTAAGTACGGCTTCTTCTCGGCGACTCAGGGGATTCACTCTTTGTGCCGCAGGTATCACATCCTGAGTGAACAAGGTTTGTGTAACAGATTCACAAAAATACGTCGAACCTTGATTGACCGTTTTGATCGCTTGTACCATCTTCTCCGCAGAAATCTCTTTAAGCATGTAGCCTACCGCCCCCGCTTGCATCACCTTCATTATGTACTCACGGTTATCATGCATAGTAAGCATCAAGATTTTGCTCTCAGGGCGCGCTTCCTTAATCACTCCCGTCGCCTCAATGCCGTTCATGATGGGCATGCTGATATCCATCAGAATCACATCTGGGTGGAGAAGTTTGGAAACTTCGATCGCCTCTAGGCCATTGCTCGCCGTGCCAATAACATCGATACCAGACTCGCGTTCTAAACGTGCGATAAAACCGTCCAACACCACTTGGTGATCGTCCACTATCACCACACTAATTGGTTTATCCATAAACTAATCCATCCAAATCTAACAATACGGTGATTTCTGTTCCTAACCCCGGCTCGCTCATCAGTTCGAAGTCGCCACCGATGAACTCCACGCGCTCGCGCATGTTACGTAAGCCGATGCCTTGTCGGTGAAGGGAAGAATTGACAACAAAGCCAATCCCGTCATCTCGGATCAACAATTGAAGTATATTGCCCATTTGATGCAACGTAATCGTCACCTTTTTAGCGCGAGCATGTTTCTCAATGTTGTTCAACGACTCCTGGGCAACTCGATACAATGTCGTCGACACCTCAGATTTCAACTTGGATTGGGCGGTATCAAAATGACTTTCAATCCCAATACCCGAATGAGAGTGAAAATCTTGTAATAATGTCGTCAGTGCCGCCTCAAAGCCGATGTCATCCAACGCACTAGGGCGAAGCTGATGAGAGATATGACGCACTTCGCTGATTGCGGTCAACAATGAACGCTGTGACTTATCGAGGTGAGATTTGACTTGCTCATCTTGTATGCGATGCTCCATCAATTCTAAGTGGCATTTACTCGAAACCAATAATTGGTTAATACCATCATGCAGTTCTCGCGCTAAGTGCTTTTTCTCATCTTCTTGAAACATCACTGTTTTGTGGGCAAGTTCTTTGAGGTTTTTATCGGCAAGTCGATGTTCATGCAGGTTAATCGCCAACGTAAAGACGATAATCACCGCGACTGTGACAACCAAAATTACCACGACTGAGAAAAATGTCGTTTCAATATTCCGGTTCACAGCGGATCGCATATTGGAAACCTCTCGGCTGACATCTTCAATATATAGCCCGGTTCCGATCATCCATTGCCACTTATCAAGCCATGCAGCATAACTGAGTTTTGGTACGGTTTCTCCCGTGGACGGCTTTTGCCACAAATATTGATGGAAACCACCACCTCGCTGAGCTTGATGCAATAGAGCCTCAATCAAGCGGTCTCCATTTTGGTCTTGGATATGGAGTAAGTTTTGTCCCATCAAATCAGGTTGAATGGGGTGAACAAGATTAGTGCCGTATTGGTCATACGCAAAAAAGTACCCATCTGAGCCATAGCGTAGACGATTAAGAATGGCTTTGACTTGGGCTTTAGCAACACTTTCATCAAGATGGGCATCGTTGTAAATATGCGATATGGCATCAAAAGCGAGGTCGACCGTATCTTTAAGCGCAGCTTCTTTCGATTGGATGAGACTTTGATGAAAGATTTCCACTTCTCGTTGACCAAGCGTTTTAGCCTGATAGATAGAAATCCAACTGATGCTCGCGGTCACCAATACCACTGGAATTAAAGCAAGCAAGATGAGTTTCGCTTTAAGAGGCATTTCATCCTCCATGAAAAAACTGCCTATTCATACGATTAGGCAGCTTAACAACTTGTACAACAAGGTGGAAACTTACAGCTCACAGTTTCCTAATTTATCTCTCATACCAATCACAGTAAGTTGCTACGATTGGTATCGACCACTACATGCCATAAAAACCCGGGAAAACCAATATCGAAGCGAGGACCGCAATCTGAATGGCAATGAATGGCATCACCCCTTTGTAAATATCACGAGTGGTGACCCCTGCAGGTGCGACACCTTTCAAATAGAACAGACTAAAACCAAATGGCGGTGTGAGGAACGAAGTTTGTAAGTTCATCGCTATCAGTATGGCAAACCAAGTCATATTAATCCCCATCAGCTCAGCAACAGGAGCAATGATTGGCACGATAATGAAACAGATCTCAACAAAGTCGATGAAAAAGCCAAGAATAAGAATGACGAGCATGGTAATGATCAAGAATCCCCACTTCTCTCCTGGAATTTGTAGCATCCATTCTTCAACTAAATAATCGCCACCAGTGTAAGTAAAGGCCATTGAGAATGCGGTTGCCCCCAAAAGAATCGCAAACACCATTGCGGTCACTTTTACGGTTTCTTTCGATGCATCGTAAACCATTGACCAGCTGAACTGTTTGTACATCAGCGACAACACTATCGCGCCAGCACCACCAAGCGCAGCCGATTCTGTTGGTGTCGCGATGCCAGCAAAGATAGAGCCCAGAACAACAACGATAAGTGCAAGTGGCGGTATCACCGCTTTCAATGCTGTGATTACTTCATCTCTTCGGCTGATAGATTCATCACGCTCGATGGGTTGAGCGGCTTCCGGGTTCAATTTGGCGTAAATAAGAATATAGATTACATATGCGCCCACTAGCATTAATCCCGGCCAAATCGCCGCCTGAAACAAATCACCTACTGGCACACCTAATACATCACCCAGCAGAATTAGTACGATGGAAGGCGGGATAATTTGTCCGAGCGTACCAGAGGCACAAATCGTGCCGCACGCTAGGCCCTTGTCATAATTGTACTTAAGCATCACGGGTAGAGAGATCAATCCCATCGCCACAACCGATGCCCCCACGACACCTGTAGAAGCGGCAAGCAAGGCACCAACCAATACAGTAGAAATCGCGATACCGCCACGCACGCCACCAAATAAACGCCCCATCGATTCAAGAAGCTGTTCTGCTAGTTTGGTTTTTTGTAATACTAGTCCCATGAAAACAAACAGAGGCACTGCCATCAAAACGGTATTTTCCATGATGGATTGAATACGATATGGCATGAAAGCGAACATCTCCATCCCTTCCGCCCATACACCAAAGATCAATGCAATACCGCCAAAGGTAAAGGCGACAGGAAAACCAAGCAGTAGCGCAAATAAGGCTACAAAAAACATCACTATACCGATCATGCTGACTTCCTTTTACGACTTACCGTTATTACCGGCATAGATAAGATGAGGGTTAACAATTTTGTTGATAGAGTGCAGCAGCAATCCCACGCCACTGATCGCCATAAACAGGAATGACAGTGGGATCATCGCCTTAATGATCCAGCGATATGGTAAGCCTCCAGGGTCACCCGACGTTTCCCCTAGTGCATAACTCTCTTTGGCAAAATCAATTCCATACCACGCCACCAGCAAACAGAAAGGAAATAGAAAAAGTAACGTGCCCAAAATATCGATAATAGATTGCGCTTTGTGTGATAGACGTTCATAGAAAATATCGACGCGAACATGACCGCCAGACTTAATTGCGTATGGCACACCCAACAAAAATACAGCGGAGAATAAGTGCCATTCCATCTCTTGAAAAGCGATGGAGACATCATTAAACACGTAACGCATCACAACGTCATACACCACGTTCGCTAATAACAAAATGAACAAGATACTGGATAACCACCCTAGAAAATCTCCAAAGCGGTTAAAGATTCGCTCAATATAAATAAGGCTTCTCATTCCTGACTCCATGGAACGTGTAGAAAGGCTCCACAGCTTGAGCTTGTGGAGCACTTTCATTTCTTATTATCTTCCCTAAGAGGATAAGTTTTTCTTGGGCTTCGCTAGCGGGCTAAACCGTGTGGGTTTAACCAGTCTGATGAAGTTATTGTTGAGCTTGGCTGTTTAGGTAAGCTCGATGAGAGATGTCAGACCAAGGGCGTACTTGCCCAATGTAGTTCGCTTGAGACTCCTGAATCTCTTTTGCTAGCGCATCTTTCGCTGCATGATCTTTTAACAGACGCTCATTCGCTTCACGAAGTGCAGAGATGACTTCTGGCGGGAAGTCCTTCACTTGAACATCTGGGTATTCCGATTGAATTGACGCCCAGTTCTTACCGCTTTCATGCTTAGATTGAGTATACATGTCATAAGCCGCCGCTTTCATCGCCACTTGTAGAATGGCTTTCAGATCATCAGGAAGACGCTCCCAAGTCCGCTTATTCACTAGGAATTGCAGTTCCGTACCTGGTTCATGCCAACCGGTGTAGTAATATGGTGCAATCTTGTGGAAGCCCATACGTAAATCTAAAGATGGTCCTACCCACTCCAACGCATCAATCGTACGACGCTCTAATGAGGTGTATAACTCTCCCGGGGCAATATTGGTTGGTTTCGCGCCTAGCTCAGCAAGGATTTCACCCGCAAAGCCTGGAATTCGCATTTTCAGACCTTGAAGATCATCCACAGACTTGATTTCTTTCTGGAACCAGCCCCCCATCTGAGTATCGGTGTTACCACCTGGGAAGGAAAGCAGGTTATGAGGTGAGTAAACCTTCTCCATCAACGCCATACCGCCACCGTAGTAGAACCATGCATATTGTTCAGTCGGCAGCATACCAAAAGGCATAGAGGTAAAGTAAAGCGTGTTAGGAACTTTACCTTTCCAATAATAAGACGCCGAGTGGCCCATATCGTATTGACCGGATTTCACCATGTCAAAGACCCCTAGCGGCGCTTTATGTTTGTTTGCAGAATCAATGCGAATCTGAAGGCGTCCATTTGACATTTCCTCAGCCATTTTCGCCATGTTTTTGGTCGCCTCCCCAAAGATTGGGAAATTGGGTCCCCAAGTTTCCGCCAATTTTAGGCGATACACTTTATCCGCAGCAGTCGCAGAAGTGGTCACAAATGTCATTGCAGCAACCACTGCGGTTGCTTTAAGCACTCGTTTGAAAGATTTTTGGATAAGACTCATCGTTTACGTCCTTTGTCACCAAGGTTATTGTTGTCATCCATTTCGTAAGGGTTGGGGGCAGTATAGCCCCCCCATGACTTCAAGATGCAGGATTCACAGCGCTGTCTTTCTTACAGAGCCCTATATCTCAAGGTTACTTGGCTATAAGGATTAAACATTGAGCGCTAATTCGAAATGGGCATGAACACGCAAGCCGTACCAAGTAAAAACAATACACTCGCCGTTAGTATTACGTAATAGTACGTAGGAGATACTAAAAATAATTTCTATAACCAATCAATATCAACGAGTTAGTAGCAGGACAAGATGAAGCAATATAGGTCTATACGTACGTAGTTTTCTGGGAAAGAATTTACACAGTATTTAAGAAAATGTGACAAATGACAGATTGATATCGCTAAACTGCGACAATCTAGAATTCGTGGGATTTCGAGAAAAAAAACCCCGACCGAGGTCGAGGTATTAAAAACAGGATTACAGCGGTAATTAAACTGCTTTATAGATAACTTTGTTACCTGCCAACTGCTCTTTTTGAACTAGGTTTTCTTCAAGAAGCTTCTTCAGCGCGCCAGTAGCCCATGATGCCGCTTTAGTGTCTTCTTGACCTGCTGCTAGGCCGATACCCTTAGGGTTGATGCCTTCAGCGTTTGCCGCAACGATGTCAAATACTTGTTGTTGTTTAGGAGTGAGTGCTACCTCAACCGTTTTTACTGCTGCTACTTTCTTCTCAGCTACTGCTTTCTCAACAACAGCTTGTTCAGCAACAGGCTTTTCTGCTTTTTCAACGACTGGCTTCGCTGCTTTTGGTGCTGCAGCTAGGTTGGTTACTGTCGCTTTAATGCGTTTTTGCAGTTTCATCTGCACTTTACGCTTATGAGCAAGTCTCATTGAATATTTCTCCAGTTCACTGCATCTCAGCAGGGATGAAAATTTGAAGCGCGTTTTATACCAAAATTCCCGAGCGATTTGTAGGTTTTCGCAGCGAAACGCAATGAAAAATGCGCTCCATGTATAGAACGTCTACTATTTAAGCAAATAACTTGTGAACCGTTTTATTAAATACTGGGTATAAAAACAGAGGTATTTATGTCGTGTTGACAAAATTGAACTGCGAAAGACAACACGCCTTTGAACTCAATGTGAAACGCTTTGAGTCACGAACCTAACGCCACCGTCCATCGAGGTTCAAAGTATGAAAACACAGCATATCACCAACTCGCAATTCCAATTTGACGCCCCCATAAACAAACTGATCATGCTCTTGGTCGTCATCATTACGCTATTTCTCGTCTTCATTGCCCCTGGATGGAAACAAGCGATGCTATCCGTTACTCTGATGGCGCTTATTGTTGGCTTTGCAGTAATGATGATTAAAAAGAGCCAAGTTTCCTTTACGCTCACCGCTTCCCATTTTCAGCAACACTTATTCAAAGGCGGTTGGGTGGTGCGTTGGAGAAACATTGACTCAATTGGTATTTGCACCTATCAACAGGATGGCTGGCATCAACCGCTGCCATGGGTTGGCATTCGACTCAAACACTACTCACCCTACCTCGATGCCATTTGTCCACGTATAGCAACAGAAATACTGTTGAGCCAAAGAGCCTTATTATACCTCGGTGCAAAGCAGAACCACTGTGAAACTCAATTTGAAGACATGGTGTTAGATCCAGCGCCTTACATCAGCAAAGATGGGAGGCAATATAATGGACTACTCGCGATGCTAGCTAACCGAATGAAGTACCAAAGGAAGTTTCATGGTTACGATGTGTTTATTTCGGCTGGTGATTTAGACAGAGATGCGGAAGCGTTTATTGGATTGGCTCGACGTTATTTAGCGGCCGCCGAGCCGGAATAGTGCGAGATTATATTACGTTAATGTAAGTGTCTCAGTAGATAGGCATCTCATCAGCAACAAACGGGTTGGTCTTTCGTTCATGTCCAAACGTAGACTGTGGTCCGTGGCCAGGAACAAACGTCACGTCATTACCCAGCGGCCACAACTTTTCTTTAATGGAGCTGATCAGCGTATTGAAATCACCTTGAGGGAAATCAGTGCGCCCAATGCTGCCATTAAACAAAACATCACCAACAAAGGCTAAACGTGATTCTTCACTGTATAGCACAACGTGGCCAGGCGTGTGACCTGGTGTATGGATCACATTCAATGTTTGATTACCAAAAGTGACAGTGTCACCATCATTCAGCCATTCATTCGGCTCAAATGCTTCTGTTAGTGGGAAGCCAAACATTTGGCTTTGACCTTCCAAGCCCTGAAGCCAGAAGTTATCCGCTTTATGAGGGCCAACAATTTCAGTACCGCCAAGCAATGCAGATAGAGGCTCTGTACCTCCAACATGGTCTAAGTGCCCATGAGTTAGTACTAAGTTCACGACATCAACACCCAGCTCTTTGATCAGCGCCGCGAGTTGCTTTTCATCACCACCAGGATCAACCACGATACCTTTCATGGTTTCATCACACCAGACGATAGAACAGTTTTGAGAGAAAGATGTCACAGGAACAACTTGGTACTTCAGAGCCATAGATAACCTATATCGAGTAAATTTGCATAAAAACTGCTGCAACTATGACACTAACCTTTTGGGACTTCAAGCTTTGAACAATACCTTGCCGACCGCCTACCAAGAACGGACTGCACCCGTATCGATATGCACGAAGTTACTGCCAGGATAGTACCCCACACCACCCGCTTTCAAACTCAACGCGGCATCGCGAACTGTTGAGAGTTTGACGCCATCTAAACGGAAATCGATCGCTTTGCCTTCCATGTGCATGCTTTTCTTTGCCACACCCGAAGAACGATTACGTAGAGATGCGTTCGTTGTTGGAGATCGATAGCCTGAAATAATAATTACTTCTGATTGTGTACCAATCGCCTTCTGAATTTGGGTAATTTGATCGAATAAGCGTCGGTCTATTGGATGGACTTCATTCCGACGGTGATCACGACAGAATCGATCCAAACGCTTAAGCTCTGCATCAACATAGCCGTTGCCATCGAAGTAGCAAGACTCAAGCAATTCACCCGTGTTCAAATTGTTCATTGCAAGCACTCGAGGTGCATCTGGAAGTGAAGCCCATGAAAGGGTTGGCATTGCAGAGGCAACAACGATACCACCAACGGTCATCTTAAGAAAATCACGACGGGAAAAATTACGACTTACCATTTTAAAAATACTGCTCAATCAATGCACGAACAGCGGACATTACCGAAACCCATTTGCCACGTCAAACGCATAAATGGGGCTCAGTTGTCACATTTTGGCTGGATTATTTGTTTAGTTCTTGAACAATAAATGAATTTTCAAAATTGTAACAATAATTACTAGTGTAAGTTGATTACCCCTGATCGTCGTATTGATATATATCATCGCGGTAGTAAAGGGTTCCCTCTTCTAACCATGCTGTCTGGTAAATGATATGTACTTGGATGCGCTCGCCCAATGGCACCGACGTGTTCGAGCGCCGTTTACTTTCACGCTTCTTAGCAAGTCGCTCTTCCAGACCTTGGGTCTTAAACAAGAGTTCAGCCAATTGATCTGCATTTTCAACTCTCACGCAACCAGAACTAAATGCTCGACGATCTTTCTCAAATAGGTTTTTACTTGGAGTGTCATGTAGGTAGATGGCTTTTGGATTAGGCATATTGAACTTGTACAAACCTAACGCATTATTCGCTCCAGAAGACTGTCTCATTCGATAAGGGAAGCTTCTTGGATTGACAGCCGCCCAATTGATAGTGGTTGGATCGATAATTTCTCGAGAGGTCCACGAGCGGATGATCTGGATATTATTCTGCACTAGGTACATAGGGTTTCTTTTCACCTTAGGAATGATGTCCTTCACCATAATTTTCCATGGTACATTCCAGGTTGGATTAAGAATCACCGAATCCAAAGTACTGGTCATGATTGGGGTTTTCCTTGTTGTACGACCTACAACCACTTTCGACTCAAACAAAGGTTGACCATCATGCCAATACGTCACCTCATACCCAGGCACATTCACAAACACCACGTTATCACGCTCTTTCGCCCAAATCCTTGAACGTTCAGCGTTTAATGCAAGTGAATGCAAACGCTGCCTTGGTGAAAAGTTGATCCAACGCCTAGTGTTAGGGCCGATCACACCATCTTGCTTCAAGCCATGAATACGTTGGAACTCTATCACCGCAAGCTCCAAGTTCTCATCATACTGTAGCGTGTCAGGATTGAGATAACTAACATCCACCCCAGCGATAGCCAACCGATCGAGTAACGCGACCTTATCATTGATCGGATCTCCTAAACGAATGAGACCTTGTTGTGTATAAAGGGGATACGCAGCCTTTGCATGTTCAGATAAGGCGTAAAAAGCCGTATTAAAAGCCTCGTCCATTTGGAGGGGTGAACGAAGCCCTTCTAAAAATTGATTGAGTTTGCCAACGGTGATCTCATTGCTGAGTTTTGACAACGTTTCTAAACTCGGTGCTGGAAGGTTTACATGTGCTTTGCCTGCAAACAGCCAATTAAGCCCTTCTTCTGGTAACTGTTCGAGATAGCTTAAGTACATAAGCAATGAATCGGTCATGACCAAATCAAAATCAAGCTTATCTCCTTGCTCTCGCACACTTTCAATGCGAAGCAGTTGATCGTCAAATTCCTTGGTCACATCGGCTAACGAGGCCAACCTGATTTGAAAAATAAGCCGCTCTACATCATCTCTGCTTTCCCAGTTCAGACGATAGTTAGTCATTTGGTACAACTGTTCGATAACATCCGGATAGTGGATCATCTTTTCAATAGACAACTTCTGAACGACCCCCGCTTGTTCGGTCTGTGCGGAAGCACCGTGGGAAACCACCGTTGAATCGCTGTAAAACGACACCATAAGTGCCATCACCATTAGAGATCTAGCAAACACTGGAATGATCCTTACCCTACCTGCCATAAAAAAAGTATGGCAAATATCTCACGGCTTGCTGCGTTAATAGTAAGAACCTTAAAACGATATCGGCACCTACGTGCTCAATTGACGCTTAATCAATTATCTATATGAGTCATTTTCGTCCAATGATTATCCAGTTGTACGCCACTTACACACTTAAACTGCCGAAACGGGTTCACATTCATGGTGAACTCTTATCTTCCTATCATTTCCTGCAGGCCCTGCCGTAAATCAGTAACGAGCTTGCTATTCGAATTATCTTCCCCTCACAAGATGATTCAGATTTGTTTCAACCTGATGGGGTTGTTAGCCTCGCTGTACAAACACAAAAAAACCTCACATAAGTGAGGTTTATAATAAAAATGGTTAAATATAGCCACAGCGTCAGACCTTAAGATGGTGCTTACCGTGAGAAACTTTTGCTTTTAGATAGTTTTCATTGCCATCTTTAATATGTGCCGAAGTATTAATTACTTCTTCAATCTCAATACCGTATTGTGACAGCTCTCTGATCTTTTTAGGGTTGTTAGTTACAAGACGAATTTTGCTTACCCCTAACGCTTTTAACATTTGAGCCGCTTCAGTAAAGTCACGTAAGTCATCATCAAAACCTAGGTGGTTATTAGCTTCGTAGGTATTCATACCCTGGCTTTGAAGACGATATGCGTCAATCTTGTTGTATAGACCAATGCCGCGCCCTTCTTGGCGTAGGTACAGAATAATGCCACCAGATTTCCCCATACGCTTAATGGTTTCTTCTAGTTGCTCGCCACAATCGCAGCGTGAAGAGTGAAACACGTCACCAGTCAGACACTCAGAATGCATGCGCACTAGAGGGATATCTTGCATTTGATCAGCCTGTTTGAAGATAACTGCTACATGCTCTTTGTCTGTTTTTAGGCCATTAAAAGACAGGATTTCAGCATCGATATTACTTTTAGCCCCGACTTTAAATTCTACTCTGGCACGAACTTCCGCCATATCTACACTCACTCGATTTATTGCTTGATGCATTTTCGTTATTGCATTCATGGGATTGCTCTCATCTGCCTTTCAAACATGGGGATTGATACCTCATTTTTCAATATTGGGACCACTATGAGAGTTATTCTTATTTGGCATTTTGGTCAATCTTCAACTGAAACATGACTAATGGCCGACTTAATAATTGTTATAATATAACATTTACGATGAACTACAATAAAAAAACCCCAGACAAAAATGCCCAGGGTTTGCAATGCGCTTAATTGAAACCAAATCAGTGCTTCTGGTTGCGTTTCCAGACAACTAACTCAATCCAAACGGCTTCAAGTTCTTGTATTTCCTCGTCAGTCAATACAGCGAGAGACGAAGTGACTTGTGGCAGTGTCGGTGCCTGCAATGCACGAATCTGCGAATAAAAATCCTTTTTTAATTGCGATATAACTGGATCCACTGCGTACACCTACCTAACTCTTTATTACATCTCTAGCTCAATTTATCGAGTTTTATATCACTGGAGCTTTCTAAACTTTTGGCAAATGATAACATTCTGTTCGTTATTCGCACAATTTATTTCTAATACTGGAATTATAATCACATTAATCAAACTTAATCATTCTGAGCTAATTTAGTACATAAAGATCAAAAAGATCCACAGGATGTCTTTGAGATAATTGAAAAAGCGGACGATACAGAACAATATTTCGATATTATTCCGGCAGCGGCTCCTCAATTTATCCAGCTTAGCTCGGTTCGCGTTTGATTCAACTGCGTTCTGGTTTTGACACTGTAGGCAGCACAATGCCTTGAATAACATAGTGATCTTCTGTTGAAATTCAACCGAATGGAATTCGAAAAGGTCGAATTTATGCCCAATATCCCTCGAATTTTTAAAATTTGAAAATGGGATAAAAAAGCAAAATGTAATATTAAATCGATACGTCTAAGTACCCTAAAAATATATCATTAAATCGGTTATCTTCGGTTATCTCACCCCGGTATTTGATCAACGCCATTCTATTCTGATCAATCAAGAAAGTTCTAGTGTTACTATTACTTCCAATTCTATGATAAGTCTTTTTTTTGGATACTACTCACCTCTTGCTATCGGTTCTCTTTAGAGCTCAGATAATTTCATGTCGCGAGATTTTAATCGCGATAATTCAAACCGATTATCTGCCGTACTAAAGAAAAGGCTAGCGAACTAAAACAACATGAACGGAACGGTATTATTGAGAATTGGAGGCTGCCGCTGACCGCACAGCCTAAGCGCGAATGAAATTCCGTTATCTACTTGCAACTAAGGACGCAATGCACACCCTTTGTTTATGATCGAGTTAATAACTAGTGACTGCGCACTCTAGATGTTGCCTTACATGTGGTCGTGTTTTGAGAATTTTCCCATCCGGACGAGTAACGATACAAAGAAGCCGAGCATATTGCTCGGCTTCTTAATTTATTGATTAAAAAGAAGAATTAATTACTCTTCTTCAGTACCTTTCGGTGCGTCGTCTGCTGCAGGCGCTTCAGGTGCTTGCCCCTCTGCATTCACTTCAGCTTCCTCGCCTTCTGGCAATTCGACTTCTTCAACTTCATCGATACGTTGTAGACCAACGACAGACTCGTCAGTGGCGGTGCGGATTAGCGTCACACCTTGGGTATTACGACCGACTTGGCTCACTTCCGCAACACGTGTACGGACTAGAGTACCAGCGTCGGTGATCATCATCATCTCGTCGCCTACTTCTACTTGAACCGCGCCCACTACCGGACCGTTACGCTCAGAAACTTTGATAGACACAACGCCTTGAGTTGCACGACCTTTAATTGGGTACTCAGCCAGCTCGGTACGTTTACCATAGCCGTTCTGTGTAACAGTCAGAATATCGCCTTCGTTTGAAGGAACGATCAGAGACACTACTTGGTCGTCATCTGCTAGTTTCATACCGCGGACACCAGATGCGGTACGGCCCATTGCACGGACTTTGTCTTCGCTAAAGCGAACGACTTTACCAGCTTTAGAGAACAACATAATATCGCTGTTACCCGTTGTGATATCAACACCGATTAGGGAGTCATCATCACGTAGGTTCACTGCTATTAGGCCGTTTGAACGTACGTTCGCAAACTGATCAAGCGAAGTCTTCTTAACGGTACCATCGCCAGTTGCCATAAAGATGAACTTATCCGCGCTAAACTCAGAAACCGGCAGAATAGCAGTGATGCGCTCGCCGTCTTCAAGAGGTAAGATGTTTACAATTGGCTTACCACGAGCAGTGCGACTCGCCTGTGGCAATTGATAAACTTTCAAGCGGTACGTCTTACCACGAGTAGAGAAACACAAGATGTTATCGTGAGTATTGGCAACAAGCAGACGCTCGATGTAATCCTCTTCTTTCATCTTAGTTGCACTCTTACCTTTACCACCACGACGCTGAGCTTCGTAGTCGCTTAGTAGTTGGTACTTAACGTAACCTTCGTGAGACAGCGTTACAACAACATCTTCACGAGCAATCAGTTCTTCGAGGTCGATGTCATGGCTAGCCGCTGTAATTTCAGTACGACGAACGTCACCAAACGCATCACGCACCGTTTCTAGCTCTTCACGAATGACTTCCATCAAACGCTCAGTACTTGCAAGAATGTGCATTAGCTCAGCGATTTCATCGAGAAGTGCTTTGTATTCATCAAGAATCTTCTCATGCTCTAGACCCGTTAAACGGTGTAGGCGAAGTTCTAGAATCGCTTGTGCTTGAGTTTCGGTTAGGTAGTACTGACCATCACGGATACCGTATTGATCTTCTAGCCATTCAGGACGAGCGGCATCAGTACCTGCACGCTCAAGCATTGATGCAACGTTACCAAGATCCCAACCACGCGATACCAAGCCAACTTTTGCTTCTGCTGGTGTTGGTGCGTTTTTGATTAGCTCAATAACTTCATCAATGTTTGCAAGCGCAAGCGACAGTGCTTCAAGGATGTGCGCCCGTTCACGTGCTTTACGTAGTTCGAAGATAGTACGACGAGTCACCACTTCACGACGGTGGTCAACGAAGCACTTCAACATCTCTTTCAGGTTGAATAGCTTAGGTTGGCCATTGTCTAGCGCAACCATGTTGATACCGAAAGTCGTTTGCAGCTGAGTTTGTGCGTAAAGGTTGTTTAAAACCACTTCGCCCACTGCATCGCGCTTACATTCAATCACGATACGCATACCGTCTTTATCAGACTCGTCACGTAGCGCACTGATGCCTTCTACTTTCTTATCTTTAACAAGCTCAGCGATCTTCTCAATCAAGCGAGCTTTGTTCACCTGGTATGGGATTTCAGTGACGATGATGGTTTCTTTACCATTTTTCTCCACTTCAATTTCCGCTTTAGAACGCATGTAGATTTTGCCGCGACCCGTTTTGTACGCGTCTACAATGCCTTTACGACCGCTGATAAGCGCCGCTGTTGGGAAATCAGGACCAGGAATGTAATCCATCAGCTCATCAATAGTGATTGCTTCATTATTGATGTATGCAAGACAGCCATCGATCACTTCGCCAAGGTTATGTGGCGGGATGTTGGTTGCCATACCTACCGCGATACCAGAAGAGCCGTTTACCAGTAGGTTAGGAATTTTAGTAGGAAGAACCGCCGGGATCTGCTCAGTACCATCATAGTTAGGTACATAGTCTACGGTTTCTTTATCTAGGTCAGCCAGAAGTTCGTGGGCGATTTTCGCCATACGTACTTCGGTATAACGCATTGCCGCAGCAGAGTCGCCATCGATCGAGCCAAAGTTACCTTGGCCATCGACCAACATGTAACGCAGTGAGAACGGCTGAGCCATACGTACGATTGTGTCGTACACAGCGCTATCACCGTGTGGGTGATATTTACCGATTACGTCGCCGACAACACGGGCTGATTTTTTATATGGTTTGTTCCAATCGTTGCCTAGTACGTTCATCGCGAATAATACGCGGCGGTGTACTGGTTTTAGGCCATCACGCACATCTGGAAGAGCACGACCCACGATTACAGACATCGCGTAGTCTAGATATGAACCTCTAAGCTCATCTTCAATGTTTACGGGCGTGATCTCTTTAGCTAAATCGCTCATAGAGCCATTATCCCTCTATTATCTGATCGTAATTACGATACGTGTAAGGTGCAAAAATATAACACACAATTCATCAGTGGGGCATCACTTTCCCGCTCCTTTTATCAGGTTGTGAGCTCGGTTAAGCATCAAATGAAGAGAATTTGCACACTCATCCCATATCTTTCTGATAACTGACTACATTTCCACCAATCTGCGGCAAAAATGCTGCTTACTGTAATGGTAAGAAAAGAAGCTGTTTTAACGTATCGTACCATTGGAGTATAATCCCGCATTCCAAAGGACTATTAGCGAAGCGATATAACTATCATGACTAAAGCACAAAACGTCGACCCTAGTGAAATTAAGAAATTCGAAGAGATGGCTTCTCGTTGGTGGGATTTAGAAGGCGAGTTCAAACCACTTCATCAAATCAATCCGCTTCGCTTGAACTACGTCCTAGATAAAGCCAATGGTCTATTTGGCAAAACAGTTCTTGATGTCGGCTGTGGCGGCGGCATCTTGGCGGAGAGCATGGCGAAAGAAGGCGCTATCGTTACTGGTTTAGATATGGGTAAAGAACCACTAGAAGTCGCTCGTTTGCATGCCCTAGAGACAGGTACAAAACTTACTTATATTCGCAGCACCATTGAAGACCATGCGGCAGAAAACGCGGGGACTTATGATGTGGTCACGTGTATGGAAATGTTAGAACACGTCCCTGACCCACTCTCTGTGATTCTATCTTGTGCCGCATTAGTCAAACCTGGCGGTCACGTCTTCTTTTCTACTTTGAACCGCAACGTGAAATCTTACCTATTCGCGATTGTCGGTGCAGAAAAACTGCTCAAGATTGTCCCTGAAGGGACACACGATCATGAAAAGTTCATCAGACCCGCTGAAATGATGAAAATGATTGACCAAACCGACCTGACAGAGATAGGCATTACTGGGTTGCATTACAACCCACTTAATGACAGCTACAAGCTCGGTCACAATGTGGGTGTAAACTACATTGTGCATACGACAAAGTACTAAACGTAATGGCTTGCAGTAGATAACAATATCGACACAAAATGAAAAAGCGGTGGTTAAAGGCTACCGCTTTTTAACGTTTATTTACAGTGAGCCATCCTTTAAATTCGCATTTCATTTTCACTTTTTTCGCTAATAAAAATTATCAAAGATCAAGGAAAATATTTTTACGTGCGGTTATTTATAAACCGATCTCAAAACCGTTTTTTTTCCCATTCAAGTCCGACCTTTCCTCATCGGTTAGTGCACACTTACTGATTTTTTTCTTTTCGCTAGTTATCCACAAGTCATCCCAAACCTGTTCCTTGATAATTTAGGTTAATAGCACTATCTTGTAACCCGAAAACAATTTAACCCCTACATCTTGTGTTTCAGCTACAATATGTAGATAGACTTTGATCACAAAGCCGCCGCAAATTTTACAAGTTTTGCACATAAACCAACAAAAATACGGCTTTTATCAGTTTTCTTAGGGAAATAAAGCAGAATGAACCAAAAACTTACCGTCACTAAGCGTGATGGCCGCAAAGAAAGTATCGATCTGGAAAAAATTCACCGCGTCATCACATGGGCAGCCGAAGGTTTGAACAACGTTTCTGTCTCTCAGGTTGAACTGCGTGCGCACATCCAGTTTTACGAAGGCATCACCACGTCCGATATCCACGAGACGATGATTAAGTCTGCGGCGGACTTGATCTCTGAAGAGACACCAGACTACCAGTACCTAGCTGCACGTCTAGCGGTGTTCCACCTGCGTAAAAAAGCATACGGCCAATATGAGCCACCAGCGCTGTACGATCACGTGTCTCGTCTTGTTGATATGGGTAAGTACGACAGCCACATTCTGGAAGATTTTACCAAAGAAGAATTGGACGAACTTGATGCGTACATTGACCACAAGCGCGACCTCGATTTTTCTTATGCGGCCGTAAAACAGCTAGAAGGTAAGTACTTCGTTCAGAACCGTGTTTCTGGCGCAATCTACGAGAGTGCTCAGTTCCTTTACATTCTTGTGGCAGCTTGCCTGTTCGCAAAATACCCTAAAGAGTCACGTCTTGAATACATCAAGCGATTCTATGACGCGACATCAACATTTAAGATTTCTCTACCTACACCAATTATGTCTGGTGTACGTACGCCTACTCGTCAGTTCAGCTCATGCGTACTGATCGAGTGTGGTGACAGCCTTGATTCTATCAATGCGACAGCAAGCTCGATCGTTCGCTACGTATCTCAACGCGCGGGTATCGGTATCAACGCCGGTCGTATCCGTGCACTAGGTTCTGAAATCCGCGGTGGTGAAGCATTCCACACGGGTTGTATTCCGTTCTACAAATACTTCCAGACTGCAGTAAAATGTTGTTCTCAAGGTGGTGTTCGTGGTGGCGCAGCGACGGTGTTCTACCCATTATGGCACGGTGAAGCTCGCTCACTGATGGTGCTTAAGAACAACCGTGGTGTTGAAGAGAACCGCGTTCGTCACATGGACTACGGTGTTCAGTTGAACAAATTAATGTACCAACGCTTGGTAGAAGGTGGCAACATTACGCTATTTTCACCATCCGACGTACCAGGTCTTTACGACGCATTCTTCGAGAACCAAGAGCGATTTGAGCGTCTGTACGTTCAGTATGAAAACGATCCTTCAATCAAGAAAGAAACGGTTAAAGCAATCGAAATGTTCACGCTGCTAATGCAAGAGCGTGCATCAACTGGTCGTATCTACATTCAGAACGTGGACCACTGTAACACTCACAGCCCGTTTGACTCTGAAGTCGCGCCGGTTCGCCAATCTAACCTATGTTTAGAAATTGCACTGCCAACTAAGCCACTGACTAACGTTGAAGACGATTCTGGTGAAATTGCACTATGTACGCTTTCTGCGTTCAACCTTGGCGCAATCAAATCTCTAGACGATTTAGAAGAACTATCTGAGCTTGTGGTTCGTGCACTCGATGCTCTGCTTGATTACCAAGACTACCCACTGCCAGCTGCGTACAAGTCAACGATGAACCGTCGAACTCTTGGTGTTGGCGTGATCAACTACGCTTACTATCTAGCGAAGAACGGCGTGAAGTACTCTGACGGCAGTGCAAATGGCCTGACGCACCGCACATTCGAAGCGATTCAATACTACCTATTGAAAGCATCGGTAGCACTAGCCAAAGAACAAGGTAAGTGTCCTTCGTTCCACGAAACGAACTATGCGAAAGGCCTACTGCCAATCGACACTTATAAAAAAGATGTTGACCTGATTTGTGACGAACCGCTGCACTACGACTGGGACAGCCTACGCCAAGAAATCGTTGAACACGGCCTACGTAACTCAACACTCACCGCGCTTATGCCTTCTGAGACTTCTTCTCAGATCTCTAACGCGACAAACGGTATTGAGCCACCACGTGGTTACGTGTCAGTAAAAGCGTCGAAAGACGGTATCCTGAAGCAAGTTGTACCTGAGTTCACTGAGCTGAAAGACAACTATGAACTGCTTTGGAACATTGGTTCTAACGATGGTTACCTGCACCTTGTGGGCATCATGCAAAAATTCATTGACCAAGCAATCTCTGCTAACACAAACTACGACCCATCAGGTTACGAGAGTGGTAAGGTTCCAATGAAGAAACTGCTTCAAGACCTGCTGACGGCGTACAAGTTTGGTGTGAAGACGCTTTACTACCATAACACTCGTGATGGTGCGAAAGATGACCAAAAAGACGCAGTTCAACCACAAGATGACGATTGTGCTGGCGGCGGTTGTAAGATCTAATCTTCCCCACCCTAACAATCCATAAAACAGACTATCGACCCTCCCCTCTTTGGGGAGGTCTAAAAGGAATTGAGGCATTATGGCTTACAGTACTTTTAATCAGAATAAAAACGACCAACTAAAGGAACCAATGTTCCTAGGTCAATCTGTAAACGTTGCTCGCTACGACCAGCAAAAATTTGAAATTTTCGAAAAACTGATTGAAAAACAACTGTCTTTCTTCTGGCGTCCAGAAGAAGTAGACGTATCGAGTGACCGTATCGATTACAACAAGTTGCCAGATCATGAGAAGCACATCTTCATCTCAAACTTGAAGTACCAAACGCTTCTAGATTCAATCCAAGGTCGCAGCCCGAACGTAGCACTGCTTCCTCTGGTATCTCTACCTGAGCTAGAAACGTGGATTGAAACTTGGTCTTTCTCTGAAACAATTCACTCTCGTTCATACACGCACATCATTCGTAACATCGTGAATGATCCAAGCGTAGTATTTGACGACATCGTTGAGAACGAACACATCCTTAAGCGCGCGAAAGACATCGCTCACTATTACGATGACTTGATCCAAGCGACAAACGATTACCACCGTTACGGCGAAGGTAACCACGTTATCAACGGTGAAACGGTCAAAGTCAGCCTGTACGATCTGAAAAAGAAACTGTACGTGTGTCTGATGTCTGTTAACGCGCTAGAAGCTATCCGCTTCTACGTGAGCTTTGCTTGTTCTTTTGCTTTCGCTGAGCGTGAGTTAATGGAAGGTAACGCGAAAATCATCAAGCTAATTGCACGTGACGAAGCCCTTCACTTGAGCGGCACACAGCACATGATCAACTTGCTACGTAACGGCCAAGATGACTTCTTGTTTATGCAAATCGCAGAAGAAGCAAAACAAGAGTGTTTTGACCTATTCAAACAAGCGGCAGAGCAAGAGAAAGAGTGGGCAGAGTACCTATTCAAAGACGGTTCAATGATCGGTCTGAACAAAGACATCCTGAGCCAGTACGTTGAATACATCACCAACATTCGTATGCAAGCCGTTGGTCTACCTATCGCATACCCTGGTGCAACAAGCAACCCAATCCCATGGATCAACGCTTGGTTATCATCGGATAACGTTCAGGTAGCACCACAAGAAGCGGAGATTTCTTCTTACTTAGTTGGTCAGATTGACAACGAAGTAAGCGCAAACGACTTCGAAGGATTTGAGCTGTAATGCCAACCATCAAAATCAACAAACTCGTCAGTATTGAGTCCAATCCTTCCAATACGATTTTGGAGACAATGGAACAAGCGGGCTTATTGCCTGAATACAACTGTCGTGATGGTCACTGCGGTGCTTGTCGTTGTTCGCTGGAATCGGGCGAAGTGGAGTATGTTGGTTTTGCCATGGCTTATACTCAGCCAGACGAAATTCTGCCTTGTATTTGCAAAGCGAAATCCAATATTTCGCTAAGGGGTGTGAACTACGCGATGAAAGAAAAACGCGCATAAATTCAACCTGAAGAATACAAAAAAGCCAAGACAATTGCCTTGGCTTTTTATTATCTGCAATTGGCAAGTGGCTCAAAGTACACTGCTTGGGATGAACATCTCTTTCATTTTTTCCAAAAACGCATAGTGACCAAACATTGGTTTTCGCTCTAAATAGCGTCGCAACATATCAAGCGCTGCGGCACTGATCACCTTTACCTGATCATCGCGTGAGTACTTTCTCGATAACTTGTACAACACGCCCCACTCTCCAGTTGAAGTGGAAAGCGCAACGGAAAACACGCCGTCTTCAATTTTTCCGGTAACCAACGCTAACTCTGTTCCGCATTTCTCGCGCGTTGCCCCTGCAAGAGCAAACGTAGCGGCAAGAGGATCGCCATCATCCATCAGCATCTGGTTGTGGCCAGACAACACCCATCCGTGGCCGAATTGTCTTTCAGCATTTTCATTACCATTGAGCCAGTAGGTTAAATACCCTGCGCTGCTCTTCTCTGACACGGATAACGTAAGCGCCTTGTCCACCAGCAACTGACCAATATGCTCTACCATCGGAACATCGATACTCACGGTATTCCCCTCAAGGTGCTTATGGATGATCTGCATCAACTTCGTGCGTTGTTCTATTTGATTCGAAGGCCCAAACAGCTTTACTTCAATAAATGGCAAATAAGAGCGGTAGCCAAATTCATAACCTTGCGGCAGCTTCATTTGATCCAACTTATCTGAAATACCCGACTCAGAAAGACCAAAAGTGTAAAAACGGCTGCATGTCGCACTTTCCACTTCTGGATAGTGTTTTTTCAAGTCTGGCAGAATTTGTGTTTCTGCCATGAGCTTAAACTCACTAGGAACACCTGGCGTGAAGTAAAACAGTGCATCATTAATCAACATCTTAAAGCCACAAGCCGTACCGATCGGGTTATCTAAAATCACGGCCGTTTCCGGTAACATGGCTTGCTTCAAATTGCTGTCTGGCATTGGGATGCCACGTCGAGCGTAGATGGCTTCCAATTGCTCAAGCCACTGTTTGAATAATACCAACTTACACTCTGCCGCTTTTGCTGCTGCGGCAGCGCTCATGTCATCGGTAGTTGGCCCTAAACCGCCGTTAACAATCACAACGTCATTGTTAAAGCTGAGCATTAAGAGCTCTTCAATCAAACTCGATAACTTATCACCAACCGTCGAGCGTTTGGTTAAGCCAAATCCATGTTGATAAAACACGCTCGATAGCCAAGCTGCATTTGTATCAACAATATCACCGTGAAGAATCTCTTCACCGGTACTAAGCATTGCTATTTTCACCACTGACTCCAAAAAATAAGCACAACGTCTTTCAATAAAGAGGGGCCTATATCACTTTCTTATTATTCAACTCATTTCTCATGCGAATTTGTTGAGATTAAATCAAGGACAAGTATTTAAATGGCTGTTCTTTTAGGAGATAATTGAGAGTTCGATCATCAAACTAACAACTCGGAGACCTCTGTGTCAAAATCATCCATGTTCAAGAAAACGCTCTGTGGTCTTGTTCTAACAGCGTCCGCTGCGGCAAACGCAAATCAGTACGACCTGAGCAATCACATCGAGTTTTCTTACACGCCTGATTGTCTGTCAGGTTACTGCGAAACGACCACGCTGTACACCTTCGAATCTCAAAATCGTCGTGTCGCTTTTGAACAAAATAATGATGATTCTCTTAATCTTGATGCGGGTATGCAACCAAAACATCTCATTGTTCCGCAGGACAAAGATTGGGATTACTTAATGGGGCAAACCTACACGATTCTAGGATTGAGTGTTGCCACTGTCGGTTTGATGACCTTTCTGCCAGAAAGCATCACGAAGTGGGACGAAGAAGATCGCGACATGAGCAAGTTAGGCAGCAAGTGGAAAGATAACGTTTCTGCGGGTCCGGTTTGGGATCGAGACGAGCACTTCCTTAACTACATTATGCACCCATATTTTGGCGGGGTTTACTACACCGCGGCTCGCCATGCTGGCTACAACGAATTTGAGTCATTCTTATATTCAGCAACCATGTCCACGTTCTTCTGGGAATACGGCGTAGAAGCTTTTGCAGAAGTCCCTTCTTGGCAGGACATCTTCATCACGCCGTTCTTTGGTGCTGTTGTGGGTGAAATGATGCTAAGCACTGAGCAAGCAATCATCGCCGATGGTGGTGAAGTTATGGGTTCGGAGACAATGGGAGATGTATCACTGTTCTTCCTTAACCCTGTTGGCCACATTCATCACTGGGTAACTGACGCTTGGGGCGGAAGTGCAGAACTGCAATTTAGTTCATCACCTTGGTTTGGTAATCAAGATGCTGCGAAATTCGCGCTGGATGCCGGTGCAAGTTTCGATCGCCAATTCTACGGTGTTGAAATGAAGGTCACGTTCTAGAAAAGTGATGTAAAGAAGCAGCCAATTGGCTGCTTTTTTTGTGCCCAGAACACTGTTTTCATCATTTGCTTCACGAATTACTGTGAAAAATTGACCTTCATCAAACATAACCCCTTCCTAACACCTACACTGAAATAAAGGACTTATTCCAATAGCTTAAGCGCTGCGTAGATGCGTGCCGCGTCCAAACCTTACTCCATGAGGGGACATTATGAACACTGTATTTATCGTAAATTTCGTCGGTCAGGCGTCACCTGCAACCATCAAACAGCTCGCAGCTGTAACACACGAAAATGGTGGCAAATGGTTGATAAGTAAAGTTAATTTCATTGAAGATCAAGTCGCCGGCGTGATCAAAATTGAGCTTCCTGAAGAAAACGTCGACACCGTAAAAGACGCGTTTTCTGCTTGCCAAACCCTAGTAGTGAAGTTCGTCGACTCTGGCGCTCACTCTCACTGTGAAGAAACGATATTCCAGCTACGCTTAGATGCCAATGACCGGGCGGGTATCGTCAATGAGATCACTCATGTGCTTGATAGCCAAGGGATCTCTATCCTCGATATGGACTGTCAGCGCGTATTCATCGCTGGCGGCGGTGGTATAAGCTCAAGTTTATTCAGCGCAAAACTGGCCATCAGACTGCCAAGTGAACTTGAACTTGATGATGTGGTGAATGAGCTTGAATCACTCAGTGAAGACACCCGAGTCATCATAGAAAGTTAATTGGTGGCATTCACACATAAAAAAGAGCAGCTTTACGCTGCTCTTTGTCTATTCAAGCCAAGTAAACTGATGATTACTTCAATGTCCATTGAGAAAGTGAACGTTTGAAGTCTGTAACGAAGCTATCCGCGATTCTAACCATCAAGATCGATCAAATACTCATTTAAATTGAAATTCAGGAACTGCAGGTATGAAAAAGCCCAACATAAATGCTGGGCTTTAAATCTGGAGCGACACACGAGGTTCGAACTCGTGACCTCAACCTTGGCAAGGTTGCGCTCTACCAACTGAGCTAGTGTCGC
>NZ_JBNFXP010000028.1:0-50106 GCF_052877535.1 Vibrio sp. PNB23_22_6
AGTTCATTGAAACCTAATTTGATACCAAGGTATCTAATTGGATTATCATCAACGAGTGCCCACACAGATTGATAGGTTCTTATTTTTAAAGAGCGATTCTTCTTTGTGATTTACATCACTTCGGAAGAGGCGGCCATTCTAGCGAGATAATCTTTTGTGTCAAACACTTTCTCAAATTATTTCGTTTTTCTTTCTGACCTTGCCGACCTTGCCTTGAGCCCTTGTGAGCTCTGCCCTGTCGACAAGGACGCATTATAGAGATCGTGCTCACATTGGCAAGCGTTATTTTGCAAAAATTGCAAAAACAATGGTTAAACGCTGTGTTTTCGATCAAAGCCTTATTTATCCAACTTTACCCAAAGAACGTGAACAACTTATCCACAGAGTTATACTTTTGAGGCACATTTTCATACCTTATAAATAAAGAAAGCGGCTTTGCAGCTGCTTTCTTTATTTACCTGAAAGTCGGTTACAGCCAACTTTACGACTAGATGCCCGAACCATCTTGCTCAGAGCCATCATCTTCATGCAATCCACATTCACGCTTTAATCCGAAGAAGCGGGTTTCTTCTTCCGACATTCCGGGCTCCCACTTTATAGTCGTATGGGTATCACCTACAGAGAGATAGCCTTGGTCCCAAAGCGGATGATAACTTAAACCGTGCTCTTCTAAATAATAGTGCACATCTTTATTTGTCCAATCGATCACGGGCAAAAACTTGAAGACACCATTTTGTATTGACAAGATAGGTAACCCCGCTCGTGACTTGCTTTGTTCGCGGCGCAACCCTGAAAACCAAGTTCCTATGTTTTGCTCACGTAGAGCTCGTCGCATTGGCTCGATTTTGTTTATCTTGTTGTACTTTTCAATTCCCTCTATACCTTGTTCCCAAAGTTTTCCGTAACGTGCTTCTTGCCAATTGGCACTTTCTTTAGCTTGGTACACTTTAAGGTTAAGATTCAGTTGCGCTTTCAACTGATCGATGAATTGATAAGTCTCTGCAAATAGATAACCGGTGTCCGTTAGGATGATGGGAATGTCCGGCTTTTGTTGTGTCACAAGATGGAGCATCACTGCGGCTTGGATACCGAAACTGGATGAGACAGCGAACTCCCCTTCCAAATTCTCCAATGCCCACTTTAGTCTCTCTTGTGCCGAAAGCTGTTCGAGATCGACATTGATTTGAGCAAGACGGAGAATTTGCTCCGTCTTCGTTAATGTCAGTAACTCTGCTAGCTCCGGTTTGGACGCTACAGAATCAAGCATGGAAGTCCCTCTTTGATATGAACACTTCTTGGATAATACCAACTCGAATCGTGAAGTCGCCAAATGCTTCGCCTTCCTCACGTTCAGCAGCCCAACGAGCCACCAGCTGATCAATCTCTTCTAAGATTTGCTTATCCGTAATATTCTCTTTGTACATCTTCGGCACTCGCGTTCCACCACGGTTACCACCTAGGTGTAAGTTGTATCGACCTGGCGCTTTACCAACTAAGCCGATTTCTGCCAACATTGCTCGACCACAACCGTTTGGACACCCTGTTACACGAAGAATGATATTGTCTTCTTCAGGTAGACCATGCTTTTCGAGAATACCTTCTACATCGGTTACGAACTGAGGAAGGAAGCGCTCTGCTTCTGCCATTGCTAATGGACATGTTGGGAACGCCACACACGCCATCGAGTTTTTACGTTGTTCACTTACGCCGTCATCCATCAAGCCATGCTCACGAGCAATCTTCTCGATCTTCGCTTTTTGGCTTTTCGGTACACCTGCAACAATCAGGTTTTGGTTTGCTGTCATGCGGAAATCGCCTTTATGGATTTTGGCTATTTCAGCAACACCCGTCTTAAGTGGTTTCCCTGGGAAATCCAGCAGACGACCGTTTTCGATGAAGAGTGCTAGATGATACTTACCATCGATCCCTTCAACCCAACCGATACGGTCACCACGTTCCGTGAATTCGTACGGGCGGCTTTGCTCAAACTTAACCCCGGCACGTTTTTCTACTTCTGCTTTAAACACATCACTACCGACACGATCTAATGTGTATTTGGTTTTTGCATTCTTACGGTTAGAACGGTTACCCCAATCACGTTGAGTTGTTACTACAGCAGCAGCAACATCAAGTGTTTTCTCTAATGGGATAAAACCAAAGTCATCCGCTCTACGTGGATAAGTTGACGTATCGCCATGCGTCATCGCTAGACCACCACCAACGAGCACGTTAAAACCAACCAGCTTACCGTTATCTGCAATCGCTACGAAGTTAAGATCGTTAGCATGTACGTCTACGTCATTTTGCGGTGGGATAACCACTGTGGTTTTAAACTTACGTGGCAAGTAGTTCTTACCCAAAATAGGTTCGTCTTCTTCCGTGCTTTCTACTTTTTCACCGTCGAGCCAAATCTCTGCATAAGCGCGTGTCTTCGGTAATAGATGCTCACTGATCTTCTTCGCCCATTCGTACGCTTCTTGGTGTAGCTCCGACTCCACTGGGTTAGTGGTACACAAGACGTTACGGTTAACATCACCCGCGGTGGCAATCGAATCAATACCAATGCTGTTTAGCGTTTGGTGCATCAACTTGATATTTGGTTTTAGCACGCCATGGAACTGGAACGTTTGGCGAGTAGTAAGACGAATACTTCCATATAAAGAGTGCTCAGTTGCAAACTTATCGATCGCTAGCCATTGCTTTGGTGTAATGATGCCCCCCGGCATACGTGCACGAAGCATGACGTTGTGTAGTGGCTCCAGCTTTTGCTTAGCACGCTCATTTCGGATATCGCGATCATCTTGCTGGTACATTCCGTGGAAACGAATCAACTGGAAGTTGTCTGCAGTAAAGCCACCAGTAATGCGGTCTTGCAGATCTTGTTCAATCGTTCCACGTAGTAAATTACTTTCTCTTTTAAGGCGCTCGTTATCCGAGAGTGGACCAAGCACCTCACCTAATACTTCTTGGCTGTTTGATTGTTGATTCGCGCTCATTAGTACACATCCCTTTGGTAACGTTTCGCTTTACGTAGATCGTTGATAAATGCTTCTGCTTCTTCACGAGATAGCTTGCCTTGTTGCTCGGCTACAAATACCAGCGCATCGTGAACATCTTTTGCCATACGAGTAGCATCACCACACACATAGATGTAGGCACCATTCTGAATCCATTGCCAAACTTGTTCAGCGTTTTCTAGAATGCGATGTTGAACATAAACCTTCTCTGCTTGGTCACGGCTAAACGCGACATCAAGGCGGGTCAGCAAACCTGACTTGAGGTACTTTTGCCATTCAACTTGGTAAAGGAAATCTTGAGTAAAGGTACGGTCACCAAAGAACAACCAGTTCTTGCCTTGCGCGTCACGGTTATCACGCTCTTGAATAAAGCTGCGGAAAGGCGCAATACCTGTGCCTGGACCAACCATGATGATTGGTGTGTTGTCATCTTGTGGCAGTTTGAAGTTATTGTTGTGCTCAACAAACACTTTCACTTCACCGCCTTCTTCTAGACGTTGAGCGAGGAAACTCGATGCTCCGCCATAGCGCTTCTCATCACCTTTGTCGTATTCAACCAATCCGACAGTTAGATGAACTTCTTCGTCCACTTCCGTTTGACTCGAAGCGATAGAATATAGACGAGGTGTCAATCGACGAAGTAAACCAACCAATTCTTCTGCGCTTAGCTTGGTCTTCTTTTCTGCAAGGACATCTACGACTTGAGTATTTGCTGCGTACTCACGAAGTTTGTCTTTATCTTCCACTAGCTTTTGTAGTTTCTTACTACCAGAAAGCTCTGCAAACTTCGTGACGAGTTGAGGATTAGAAGCGGTGATCTCATATTTGCTAACTAAAGCGCTGTGAATAGATAAACTCTCACCATCAACTTCGACACTCTCGACACCGGATAAGCCTGCTTTTGCAAGGATGGCATTCGCCAACTCTGAACTGTTATCAAACCAAACTCCGAGCGCATCACCGGCTTGGTAAGTTAGTCCAGACTCTTCAAGGTCAATTTCGACATGGCGAACATCTTTACCTGAATCTCGGCCAGTGATCTTTTGACTTGTCAGCAGTGTTGCAGTGTATGGGTTTTGCTTATTATAAGACGAGTGGCCTGATGCTGCCTGCCCGACTGGCAACTGAACCACTTCCGCTTCATTACCTGAACAAAGCGCTTCTTTCACTTGTTCAAGGGCTTGTTTGCGCCATTCCGCGGCAGGCGCATCGTAATCCACATCACAGTCAATGCGATCGATGAAGGCAGTTGCACCAAGCTTAGACAAGTAAGTATCGAAGTCTTTACCCGTTTGGCAGAAGAACTCATAGCTTGAATCGCCAAGCGCAATGACTGCGTATTGCAGGTTTGGTAACTTAGGTGCTTTCTTAGATTGAAGGAATTCATGCAGTTCAATGGCATTATCTGGTGCTTCGCCTTCACCATTGGTCGAGGCCACGACAATAACGTGTGTCTCTTTAGCGAGGTTTTTACCTTTGTAGTCACAGGCATCAAAGAGCTCTACAGCAATGCCTTCGGCTTTCGCTTCTTGCTCTAGTGCTTCAGCAACACCTTTTGCATTACCCGTTTGAGAAGCAAAGATGATGCTCAACTTACCTGCCGGTTGTACAGCGACAGCCGCCGCTGCGTGTGCGATTGGTGTCGCGACTGCAGTACTTGGTTGATTTTGTGCGAGACCCCAGAAATAACCACTGACCCAAGCAAGTTGCTGTGAAGACAACTCAGAGACAGTTTGCTGGAGTGAACCAAATTGTTGATCATTAAGAGGGCTTGCGATTGGCGAGTTTCCACCTTGCCCATTTTTTCCTTCCGACTCATTCTTGTTAGAAGATTCATTCTTTTGAAAAGACATTGTCACGACATCCCTATTCATTGCGTGACTATAGATTAACCACTCTCTTTAATAACAAGAAAGAATAGAAGTGAATGCTTTATAACTTTTTGGAAGTAAGCCCCTCTGCGTTACACTCAACGATCTTCGATGCGTACCTGTTGAAAGCCCACAGCCATTGCCGACTTGGACGCCGTATCGAGATCATCATACAGACACTCCTCACCATGGGTATCAGTGAGAAAAACAAATCCGCCTTGTGCGTGACGAAATTCCACGACCCAACCACCTTCTTGCATTGCAGGCTCGATGATGGCCTCTACAAGCTGTTTTTCACGAAATAGATGTCTTAGTTCATTTATAGTCATCGTAAGCCTCAGCTCCTAGCGTTTAACACTAGATAAGCATGGCCCAACTCTGCGAAGTTAGGCGAGTATTTCGAATAAGTATAATGAAGTGATATAAAAAAAACGCCGCTTATAAGGCGACGTTTTAAAAGAAGTATCTTGAGCTAACTTAAAATGAGAATTCTACACTCGCGAAAAAGCCATTGGCAAAGATAAACTCTTTACCTAAATCTGATAAAAACTCTTCTGACTCTAGGTCAATTACACGGTAACCACCACGCAAAGCCAATTGAGACTCTTGGAAAGGAATACGGTACTGTATGCCTGCCATTAAGTCCGTGCTCTTAATGCCTTTGTTATCACCAAAGTTCATTTCACCAATCACATCAAAATTGGTGTTTGGCACCGTGATTTCGGCGTAGCCGTACCAAGCCCAAATCAGTTCATCGAACTCTTCCGTACGAACGTTAGTCCCTGCATCAGTGTATTTAGTATCACTTAAGTTGCTAAACGTTAGGCCGGCATCAAAGTGCAACAAATCATGCTCAAGAATTTGGTAGTAAAGAGTGAGGTCAAGCTTATCAAAGCCCATAAAATCTGCATCAATGCTGGAATAACGAAGACGAGCATTGGGCACGTATTTTACGTCATGCTCTACCGCTGCGTAGAAAGACCCTGTTGTATTGCTATCTCTTCTTACTTCATTAACTTTGGTATCCGCAACCCAAACTTCTGCACCGACTTTCGTCGTCAAAGAAGACTCTTGTGCAAAAAGAGGGAAAGACGCGGCCAACGATAGTGTCGCTAAAGCGAGGGTCGCTTTATTTGTCATGTAATTTTTACTCCGAGATAGCTGATTTCAACATTAAGGGCATGTAAGAAATACTACCATACTCTCACAGCCCTCTATCAACTAAATCTCGACAATCCGTTACTTATAACGCGGTTGGGCAACAACACTTTTAAAGAACCATATACCTAGAGCAATGACTATCAACCAAGGTAACAGTTTCAATACAGCACCAACCATGCCAAGTAGGAACATCACCACCAATGCGATACCTGTTGCGGCGAATACCGTCATCATTGTGATACCTGTTACCAACAATGTCGCGGCGAACACTAAAATAAAGATAAGCTCCAACATAATCACTTCTCCTTTGTTTTAGTGTTATTACAGCAGGTTCTATACCAACTTTTTCAAATGAAACTAAATTAATGATCTAAAAGAAAAAATAAAGCCAGAGGCACTTCTGCACTCTGGCTTACATATTCATCACTTGGCAATTCTAACCAACCACTGGTGAATTTTACACATTCAGTTCTTTCGGAATTTTCGCTAGTGCATCTTGCAGTACTTCTAGACCAGAGCCTGGCTTATGCGCGTTTTCACTGATGTGGCGACGCCATTGACGTGCACCCGGCATGTTTTGAAACAAGCCCAACATATGACGAGTAATGTGCCCGATGTAAGCACCTTTTGCCAATTGCGCTTCAATGTAAGGATACATCTCTTCGACAATTTCACTGCGTTTCTTCACTGGCGCATTCGAGCCAAACAGCTCTTGGTCTACTGATGCAAGCAGATAAGGGCTTTGATACGCCTCACGACCGATCATCACACCGTCTAAATGTTGTAGATGTTCTTTTGCTTCTTCTAATGACTTCACACCGCCATTCACAGCGATAGTGAGATGAGAGAAGTCTTTCTTCAACTGGTAAGCGCGCGGGTAATCCAATGGTGGTATTTCACGGTTTTCTTTCGGGCTCAAGCCACTCAGCCACGCTTTACGCGCGTGAATAGTGAATTGCTCACAGCCGCCTTTTTCAGACACAATCGATACAAAGTCAGTGAGGAACTCATAAGAGTCTTGGTCGTCGATACCAATACGTGTTTTTACCGTCACTGGAACATCAACCACGTCCTTCATCGCTGCTACACAGTCAGCCACCAATTGGGGCTCTGCCATCAGACACGCACCAAAGCGACCGTTTTGAACTCGGTCAGACGGACAACCCACATTTAGGTTGATCTCATCATAGCCGCGCTCTTGAGCTAGCTTGGCACACTTCGCCAAATCTTCAGGGTTTGAGCCACCCAATTGAAGCGCTAACGGATGCTCTTCTTCGTTGTAAGCAAGGAAATCCCCTTTTCCATGAATGATCGCGCCTGTGGTTACCATTTCGGTATACAGCAGGGTTTCTTTGGTCATTAAGCGATGGAAGTAGCGACAATGACGATCGGTCCAATCCAACATTGGTGCTACAGAGAGCCTGCAAGAATGAGTCATGATATAAACACCCGTTTTTACGTTGCCAAGTAAGAGCGCATTGTGCACTCAAAAAATTAAGTCGGGTATTGTATACCCAAGTACCCTCTAGGTGCTAGTTTCAGCAAGAACGACTGAGTTTTCAGATATGGCGACGAGTAAGGTTCGAGTAGTTCTACACCAAAATCATCACAAACTACGCTAGCCAAGGCAACGCCCCTGTGGGAGCGCCATGAATCCGCTTATGGCTGCCTGATTTCTGCACTGGTCTCTCGTTCTCTGATATCCACAGCGCATCCCTCCCTCGCGGACTTGCTTTATTTCATGATTTTCGTTCTGATTATGGGTAAAATAAAGCGCTTCTGCACAAAGTGCATATTGAAGTGCTTTATCATCAAGCACGTCCGATAGTTATGGTGAAAGATTTGGACTCAAAAATCATTGAACAAATTGAGCGTACATGCGTGGAACGTGGCGTTAGGCTGACTCCACAACGCAGACGCGTTTTTGAACTGATTTGTTCTCACCGCCGCGCTTCGAGTGCGTATGAGCTATTGGAGCAACTTAAAAAGAGTGAACCTCAGGCGAAGCCACCAACCGTTTATCGAGCGTTAGATTTTCTTTTAGAGCAAGGTTTTATCCATCGAGTCGAGTCAACAAACAGCTTTATCACTTGCTGCTCTTTCAACACTCAACAACATTTTTTTCAACTGTTAATTTGCGATAAATGTGGTGATGTCGTTGAACTTGAAGACGAGACGCTGATATCCTTGTTAGCCAATAACGCCGAGAAACACGGATTCAAGTTAACAAATCAAGTTATTGAAACCCACGGTGAATGCCAGGCATGTTCCTCGTAGACAAAAAAAGATAGATAGAAGAACGTTATGCGCGCTGAATTTGTAAACCCGTTTTTAGCTTCTTTAATGAATGTTCTAAAAACTATGGCCTCTCTAGAACTGAAGCCACAAAAACCGCGAATCAAGAAAGATGAGATCGCACGAGGGGACGTTTCTGGCCTTATCGGTATGGTTGGTCCACAAACACGTGGCTCAATGTCAATTACCTTTGATGAAGCATTAGCACTAGAAATCATGCAAAACATGCTTGGCGAACGTCCAAATGGCGTGAACGAAGAAGTGACCGACATGGTTGGTGAGATCACCAACATGGTGACTGGTGGTGCAAAGCGTATTCTTGCTGAAAGTGGCTTCGATTTTGATATGGCAACACCGATTGTTGTATCAGGCAAAGGTCATACTATTCGCCACAAATGTGAAGGTTCCATCATCATCATGCCTTTTTCTTCACAGTGGGGAAATGCCTTCATCGAAATTTGTTTCGAATAAAAGAAAAACAGGTTGGTCAGTGCCAACCTATTTTATTTCTGCCTCAGGTAATAAAAAAGGTCAGCGTTTGCTGACCTTTGTTTTTCTATTCAAACATTAAGCTTTGAACGCTTTAAACGCGTTGATCAGACCATTTGTAGAACTGTCGTGTGAGCTGATTTCTGATTCATCTGCTAGCTCAGGTAGGATTTGGTTCGCTAGTTGTTTTCCTAGCTCAACACCCCATTGGTCGAAGCTGAAGATATTCCAGATAACGCCTTGAACGAAGATTTTGTGCTCGTACATTGCGATCAGGTTGCCTAGCGTGCGAGGTGTGATTTGCTTAACTAGGATAGAGTTCGTTGGGCGGTTACCTTCAAATACTTTGAATGGTACTAGAGATGCCATCTCTTCTTCGCTCTTACCTGCCTGCGCAAATTCTGCTTTCACTGTTTCTGCAGACTTACCAAATGCCAATGCTTCTGTTTGTGCAAAGAAGTTAGACATCAGTTTTTGGTGGTGGTCGCTCGCTGGATTGTGGCTGATTGCTGGTGCAATGAAGTCACATGGGATCAACTTTGTGCCTTGGTGGATCAACTGGTAGAACGCATGCTGACCATTTGTGCCAGGTTCACCCCAAATGATAGGACCTGTTTGATAAGTTACTGCGTTACCTTCACGGTCAACGTACTTACCGTTAGATTCCATGTTACCTTGCTGGAAGTACGCCGCGAAACGGTGCATGTACTGGTCGTAAGGTAGAATTGCTTCTGACTCAGCACCGTGGAAGTTGTTGTACCAAATACCGATTAGAGCAAGAATCACTGGAATGTTGCTTTCTAAGTCTGTCGACACGAAGTGGTTATCCATCTCATGGGCGCCATCTAGAAGCTCAATGAAGTTGTCGTAGCCAACGGCTAGTGCAATTGAAAGACCGATTGCTGACCAGAGAGAGTAACGACCGCCAACCCAGTCCCAGAACTCAAACATGTTGTCCGTGTCGATACCAAACTCAGATACCGCTGGAGCGTTAGTCGATAGCGCCGCGAAGTGCTTAGCAACGTGTGCTTGATCGCCAGCAGTTGCTAGGAACCAATCACGTGCAGAGTGCGCGTTTGTCATGGTTTCTTGAGTTGTGAACGTCTTAGACGCGATCAAAAATAGCGTTGTCTCTGGATCGACTTTCTTCAGCGTCTCAACAATATGAGTACCATCAACGTTAGAAACGAAGTGTAGGTTTAGGTGATTTTTGTATGGTGCCAGTGCTTCCGTCACCATGTAAGGACCAAGGTCAGAGCCGCCGATGCCGATATTGACGATATCTGTGATTGCTTTACCTGTGTAACCTTTCCATTCGCCGCCAATTACGCGTTCAGTGAATGATTTAATTTTCTCTAGAACCGCGTTTACCGCAGGCATTACGTCTTCGCCGCCAACCATTACTGGTTTATTAGAACGGTTACGTAGTGCGGTGTGAAGAACAGCGCGATCTTCTGTTTTGTTGATTGCTTCACCACTGAACATCGCTTCAATCGCTGACTTAAGCTCAGTTTCGTTCGCAAGTGCGAATAGATGCTGCAGAGTTTCTTCGTTGACTAGGTTCTTTGAGTAATCGACTAGAATATCTGAGCCGAAACGTGCAGAGAATTTGTCAAAACGAGCCGCGTCTTGAGCAAATAGCTCTTTCATATCCATATCTTGTGCAGATTCGAAATGCGCTGTTAGCGCTTGCCAAGCTTGAGTTTGCGTTGGATTGATATTTTTCAACATGGTCTTTATCCCGATGTTACAGTAGGTTCTATTCCTGACAGTCTAGAGAAAACTGTGGAATCCCCGATTTAGCAAAATGTATATAAATTAGATGTTTGGGCAAATTGCCACAAAACAAGTCTTGTAATTTTTTTTCAGGCATCAATTATGACGGAGAGCTTTTACTCTCACATTGAGTTAGGTCACGTTCCCTGTTTCGAATTTAAACAATTCATTTATGATGCTAAGAATCATACCATTAACTAATTGTTGACTCTAATTGGATTAGGATAGACACCAATTCACATTTTTCCAAAGGAACGCATATGTGGGCACAAAGAACACTGCACCTGAAAGCACGATGTCGTGGTTTTCACCTCATCACTGATGAAATTGAACAACAATTACCAGAAATTCAATCGCTTTCAGTCGGTTTGTTACATCTATTTATTCAGCACACCTCGGCCAGTTTGACCTTAAACGAAAACGCCGATCCAACCGTACGAATGGATATGGAAGCCCACTTCAACAAGTTTGTTCCTGAGCGAGCACCCTACTACCAACATACCTACGAAGGCGATGATGATATGCCTGCTCACATAAAAGCATCATTACTTGGCAACAGTGTGACGATTCCTATCCAAAACGGTCGATTAGCATTAGGCACATGGCAGGGTATTTACTTGGGGGAGCACCGATATTCTGGGGGTAAGCGCTGCATTATCGCGACCATCAATGGTGAAGAGTTCAGATAAAAAAATGCTAACCACGGGGTTAGCCTTTGTTTTATCTCAATTTAGAAAGGTTGGTTGATCATCACTCGGAAAGTGCCTTCGTCTGCGCCTTTTGCCATTTCAGCACGAACCACAATCCCTTCTACTTGGAAGCGTACCGCCCCACCGACGCTCCACTTCATCTCTTCATGCAGTGTTTTTAGATCATAGTCATCTGCGACTCGTCCAACTTCAAAAAACGCTACCCATTGCCACCAAGGCAGATCGTAATAGTTGAGCAGGGGAATATCATCTAGCGGCTGCCAATCCGGTAATACGCGGTATTCAGCAGAATAGTGAATTGCACTGCGGCCGTGATATCGACCTGCGGTGTAACCACGTAGTCGATACAAACCTCCTAAGCGGACTTGATCTTGTTCCGGTGGCCGACTGCACACGCCACCATCACACTGATTCCATGTTGGTGTATCTGCAGTATAAAAATCCAATGCCAACACTTGCTGATCGAACCAATCACCAAGAGAACCAAAGGAGTAATAATGACTTTTTTGGAACTCCCACTTTAGCCATAAATCTTCTGACCGCCAACTATTCGCTCCGGTAGTAAGGTCTAAAGAAGTGTGCGAACCACGAGTTGTGTTGCGCACGCTATCGCGGTTATCCCAATCAAACGTCAGAATAAACCCGCTCGCTTCTTCATTATTTCTACTATAAATATCTAACTCTCGGGAAGAGTAGAAAGGTGTGAATACCAATGAGCTCACACCTGACTCGACTGGTGAAGCAAAGCTGACATCACGAACGGGTTGAAACGCACCAAGTAATCCGTACTCACGCACGTTCCCCCATGGTAAGAGGTATTTGAACTCCAACTTATAGTTCTGCTCTTCCCCATTAGCAATGGTTTTGTTTTGTGTTGATGAATTATTATTACCCTGACTTCCCAAGTAATAGGGATTGTCATTAAAACGGGCTCGGTACATCTGTGTGCTGAACAACCAATGAGAAGAAAGAGCGTAATTAAATGCCGATAAAAAACCGACGTAGCTGTCTTTCTCCGAATATAGCCCCATACCAAACAGCGCCGCTTGTGGTTGACCCACTCCTTTTGCAACACCTGCCACGCCTATCGTACTTCCGAGCGTCTCGGTAGTGAAATAGAATGGAACAAATGCGGAATCTTTCTCTTTCGCGAACGACTGAGACGATAAAAAAAGGCTGGCAGAAAAAGCCAGCACTGAGAGTAGTCTTTTCTTCATTGGTTACTTAGCGTATTCCATTTCGACGCGAGAAGTCAGTTTCGTCACTAGCTCATAAGCAATCGTGCCAATGTGACTCGCGACCTCTTCTACTGGTAACGCTTTACCCCAAAGAATGGCCTCGTCACCAACTTTATCCGTAGCATCTGCGCCTAAATCAACCGTCAACATGTCCATTGAAACACGACCAGCGATCGGCACTTTACGCCCATTCACCAAAACAGGAGTGCCATTTGGCGCACTTCTTGGGTAACCGTCACCATAACCAACCGCTATCACGCCGATTTTAGTATTACATTCACAGACCCATGTGCCCCCGTACCCCACACTTTCACCTTTTTTCACTTCACGTACAGCTATCAGATGAGACTTCAATGTCATCACCGGCTGGTAACCAAGATCTTGTGCGGTCTTATCACTAAAGGGGGAGACACCATACATAATGATCCCCGGACGAACCCAATCGAGTTGGCTTTGTGGCCAAGCCAGTAAGCCGGCTGAAGCCGCGAGTGAACGTTCCCCCTGACAACCTGCGGTCAAAGACATAAACAACGCTATTTGCTCAGGGGTGGTATGGCTATCAAGTTCATCAGCACAACCAAAGTGACTCATATAACGAAGCGGCTTAGCTACATTCTGACACGCATTTAGGCGAGTGATAAACTCTTCATATTGTTCTGGACGAACCCCTAAGCGATGCATGCCGCTATCGATTTTTAGCCAAACCACAACCGGCGTTTCTAATTCCGCTTGTTCAAGAGCGATCAACTGCTCTTCACAATGCACCACCGTTTGGATGTTATTGGTGACCAAAACCGCCAAATCACCTGCTGAGTAGAACCCTTCGAGCAATAATATCGGCTTCACCACACCGCAGGCGCGTAATTGTAACGCTTCTTCAATTCGTGCAACTCCGAATGCATCGGCATGAGTCGCATGCTTCGCGACGTGACGCAAGCCGTGGCCGTAACCATTGGCTTTTACCACCGCCATCACTTTACTTTCTGGCGCTTGCTGTTTTACTCGTTGAAGGTTGTGTTGTAGTGCAGACAAGTCAATACATGCCATTGCGGCTTTCATGTAGCTCATTGTATTACTCATCATCAATATCAAATGCAGGACCCGCGTAATTGTCAAAGCGCGAGTGTTGACCTTGAAAGGTCAAACGTACAGAACCAATTGGACCGTTACGCTGTTTACCTAGAATGATTTCTGCCGTCCCTTTATAAGGGCTATCCGGATGATAAACCTCGTCACGATAGATGAACATGATCAAGTCGGCATCTTGCTCAATAGAGCCCGATTCACGCAAGTCGGAGTTAACTGGGCGCTTATCCGCACGTTGCTCTAAGGAACGGTTAAGCTGCGACAGGGCAACAACAGGCACATTTAGCTCTTTCGCCAACGCTTTCAACGAGCGAGAGATTTCTGCAATCTCAAGCGTACGGTTGTCCGATAATGCAGGAACACGCATAAGCTGAAGGTAGTCGACCATGATCATGGATAGGCCACCATGTTCACGCGCGACACGACGAGCACGAGAACGGACTTCTGTTGGAGTCAGACCTGAGCTATCGTCGATGTACATGTTCTTCTTTTGCATCAAGATGCCCATGGTAGAAGAAATACGCGCCCAATCTTCGTCATCTAATTGACCCGTACGGATTTTAGTCTGGTCGACACGAGAAAGAGACGCAAGCATACGCATCATCAACTGTTCTGCTGGCATCTCTAGCGAGAAGATCAGCACTGGCTTCTCTTGTTGCATCGCGGCGTTTTCACATAAGTTCATCGCAAAGGTAGTTTTACCCATCGATGGACGCGCAGCCACAATCACCAAATCCGAGCCTTGCAGACCCGCCGTTTTCTTATTGAGATCGGTAAAACCAGTATCCACCCCAGTCACACCGTCTTGCGGCGTTTTGTACAACAGCTCAATACGCTCGAGTGTTTTCTCCAGAATGTTGTCCACATTCTGCGGTCCTTCATTTTCACTGGTGCGCGATTCTGCGATGGCAAAAACTTTACTTTCCGCTAGATCAATCAAATCTTCAGAGCTGCGACCTTGCGGATCATAACCTGCATCCGCGATCTCATTTGCCACGCCGATCAGGCCGCGAACAATGGCGCGTTCCGCAACGATATCAGCATAAGCGTTAATGTTCGCCGCACTAGGCGTATTTTTAGCAAGGTCGGCAAGGTAAGCAAAACCACCGACATCCTCTAATGATTCGTGACGCTCCAAATGCTCAGATAACGTGATTAAATCAAGAGGCTTGCCCGCTTCAAGAATGGTTTTGACACCATCAAAGATAAGACGATGTGGACGACTATAGAAATCACTGCTAACAACACGTTCGGCAACGGTGTCCCAACGTTCATTATCCAATAAGAGCCCACCAATCACTGATTGTTCCGCTTCCAATGAGTGAGGGGGCACCTTCAGTGCGTCTACCTGACTGTCCAAAGGTTTGCGATTTCTGTTTTCCGCCATGACTTTGCTCGATAACTACTATTGACCCGAGATTATAACCTTAAACCTAACTAATATGCTTCCCCGATACGACAATTACTTGTTAAGAGTGGAACAGGAGAAATACGTCTCTTGATGTTAAGCCAATGGCCTCTTTCGGTGAGTTAACACTCCCTAGTAACGTTAACCATCGAGCAAGCATCTATCATTATTGCAAAGAGTCTATATTGTGATTGGTTTCGCCCATATCAGTCATGGATATCACGATGGTAACTAAGCCTGAGTCTAATATAATTTAACGTACCATTGACCAAATAAAATATCTGTATCAGTATCATGCCCCACCATTTTCATTGCATTCGAGGTAGTTGTGTCACGATACTGGTTACTTGGCATTAGCTTGCTTTGTATGGGCGCATCGCATGCTGAAGAGTCAGTACAGCCAGAGCAAACCATTGAAGTGACCGTTCCTCTAGAAACTGAGGTCGAATTCGGCTATCAGGCTCACACAGGTAACACGGACTCTCGTTCCCTAAATGCTCGCCTAAGCGCTGAATACACTTCCGGTCGTCACCGTTCAATGGGTGAATGGAAGTATTACAACCTGTATAAAAACGGCGAGGAAGATAAACGATCTTCCACTTACACCGCACAGAGCGACTACAAGTTGGGGACAAAAACTTACTTGTATGGCAGTTTTAAAGGGGTAGATTCACGCTACAGTGCTTACTTTAAAGATTACACGCTTTCTGGCGGTCTGGGTTATCAGTTTGCTTACACTGAAGATTTCACTTTGGAGGTCGAAATCGGACCGGGCTTTCGCTATCAAGAACCGAACCTTGATGAAATTGACGACGATGATATTGTCTTTTCAGATATCGTCCAAGAGGCGATATTTCGTGGCAACATCAACACGACTTGGCATGCACTCGATAACTTGAGTTTTGGCGTTGACGTCACAATGGTGAGCGGTAAAAGCAACACGCGTATAGATAGCGATATTAGTATCATCAATAACATCACCGAAGATATAGCATTAAAGCTAGAGCAATCTCGTCAGTACCACGATAGGGTGCCAGAAGGGCTGAGCAAAGCAGATAGTGTGTTCTCGGTAAACCTACTATTTATCTTCTAATACCAATGCCGCAAATGATGTAGCCAGTATTAGATAATTTCTGGTCTTCCCCACCTTCCGCTTTTCATTGAAAATTAGACATAAAAAAAGCACCTCGAGAGAGGTGCTTTAAATTCGTCTTGATACTGATATTAGTCAGCAGCAACAACCTGTACTTTCGCAGTAGCGAACACTTCTGAGTGAAGTTGAACGCTGATCTCGAATTCACCAGTGTTACGTAGAGCGCCTTCAGGAAGACGAACTTCGCTCTTAGCAACTTCAACGCCTGCCGCTGTGATAGCGTCAGCGATGTCACGAGTACCGATAGAACCGAATAGTTTGCCTTCGTCACCAGCTTTAGATGCGATAACAACAGCTTCTAGAGCGTTAACTTTCTCAGCACGTGCTTCAGCAGCTACTAGTTGCTCAGCAACTTTAGCTTCTAGTTCAGCGCGACGAGCTTCGAACATTTCAACGTTAGCTTTAGTAGCCATAACCGCTTTACCTTGAGGGATAAGGAAGTTACGAGCGTAGCCAGATTTAACGTTTACTGTATCGCCAAGACCACCTAGGTTACCGATTTTATCAAGTAGAATAACTTGCATTGTTTAATCCTCTTTCTTAATAAAACGAACCGATTACTGATGCTTGTCAGTGTACGGTAGTAGAGCTAGGTAGCGTGAACGCTTGATAGCGCGAGCTAGTTGACGTTGGTATTTAGCGCTTGTACCAGTGATACGGCTAGGAACGATTTTACCAGCTTCAGTGATGTAGTTTTTAAGAGTTGCTACGTCTTTGTAATCAATCTCTTGTACGCCTTCTGCAGTGAAACGGCAGAATTTACGACGACGGAAGAAACGAGCCATGGGCTATCTCCTGATCTTAAATTTGAGTAATATTGTCGGCATGTAACACTAATTTCCCAACGCCATTTCGGCCGGTTTGATAAGCGACAAAACCACTTACCTTAATGTTACTACCTTGTACTAAATTCTGAGTTAACGCTTGTGACCTAAGCCCACTGACAACTACCGGCATTCGACAATAAACTTGTCGTGGTAGGTCAGCTTCGATAACAGCAGAGCGATGCTCTAACCAAAACCGACAGTGTTCAATGCCACTTGGGCTTTTACTACGAATGGGCGGCTTGGCAATGGTGCCACTCAGCTCCATTCGATTGGCCATAAGAGAAATTACTCAGCAGCTGCTTCTGGCTTAGCTTCAGCACGCTCTTCGCGACGTGGAGCACGCTCTTCACGTTGCTTAAGCATGATAGATTGCTCAGTGATAGCCGCTTTAGTACGCATGATCATGTTGCGTAGAACTGCATCGTTGAAACGGAAAGCAGTTTCTAGCTCATCGATTACAGCTTGGTCAGCTTCAACGTTCATTAGAACGTAGTGAGCTTTGTGAAGCTTGTTGATTGGGTAAGCCAGTTGACGACGGCCCCAGTCTTCTAGACGGTGGATTTTACCGCCAGCTTCAGTGATTGAACCAGTGTAACGCTCGATCATGCCAGCAACTTGCTCGCTTTGATCTGGGTGCACCATGAATACGATTTCGTAATGACGCATGGGTTGCTCCTTACGGATTATTCAGCTTCCACAAATGGCCCGGTCGTCCAGAGGAAGCAAGGAACTAAAGAAAATTGACCGAGTTTTAAGGAGCACGAATAGTACAGAAAGGACGCAAAATAGGCAAGTGATTATTTGCACAGCGCGAGGGATATTTTTGCACCCTTGCCTTCAGAAACGACAAAGGCTGCCAACAAAGTGACAGCCTTTTTAATCAGTGTGTTATTACACTTATTTCAGCGCTTATTTAACTTGAGCAAGTTCCGTACGCATTTGGTCAATCACTTGCTTGTAATCTGGCTGACTAAAAATTGCTGAACCCGCGACAAACATATCCGCACCCGCTTCGGCGATTTCACGAATATTATCGACTTTAACACCACCATCGATCTCTAAACGGATATCACGACCAGACTCATTAATCATTTTGCGTACAGCACGGAGCTTATCCAAAGTGTTCGGAATGAACGATTGACCACCAAAGCCCGGGTTAACGGACATAAGTAGAATCAAATCCACTTTGTCCATGATGTACTCTAGGTGAGCAAGCGGTGTTGCTGGGTTAAGCACCACGCCCGCTTTACAGCCGTGCTCTTTGATCAATTGAAGAGTACGATCGACGTGCTCTGATGCCTCAATATGGAAAGTGATCATCGATGCGCCCGCTTTCGCGAAATCAGGAATAATACGGTCGACTGGCTTGACCATTAAATGAACGTCGATTGGTGCAGTAATACCGTAATCACGCAGCGCTTTACACACTGGCGCACCAAATGTCAGGTTTGGTACATAGTGGTTATCCATCACATCGAAGTGCACGACATCCGCACCCGCTGCGAGTACTTTTTCTACGTCTTCACCAAGACGGGCAAAATCAGCCGATAAAATGGATGGCGCAATGAGAAAATCTTTCATACCTGACCTCAGTAGTGGCGAGCAAACAACAAACAAATTTGCGCACAATTCTACCGAAGCCAGTGGGGAGATCCACTATTTAGAGACAATAGTGTGAGAACTAGGAGTCAGATTTATCCGTATCTGGGGCACGAAACAGAGCAAGCAGCTCATCAACTTTATTGCGTCCACTGCCGTTGCGGCTGATGGTTCGCTTCACTTTAACCACATTAAGCTCAGCACCATGGTACAGGCGACGCGTTAATGTCGTGTCGTGGTTTGAAATCAGAACGGGAATACCACGTTCAGTTGCAGCTCTCTCTGCAATGTCAGCCAATGCTGCTTGGTCATCAAGAGTAAAACCATTACCGGCATATGAGGTAAAGTTCGCCGTATTCGACAACGGTGCGTAGGGTGGATCACAGTAAACCACGCTGCCTTTGCGCGCTCGGCTGAATGTCTCAGGGTAACCTTCACAGACAAATGTCGCCTTCTTCGCTTTTTCTGCAAAGAATTCAAGCTCGGCTTCTGGGAAGTAAGGCTTTTTGTAAGAGCCAAACGGTACGTTGAAGCCACCTTTTTTGTTGTAACGGCACAATCCATTAAAACCAAAACGATTCATATAAAGGAATGCAAGGGAACGGTACATCACATCGTCGGTACCGTTAAACTCAGCGCGAATACTCAGGTACGCTTCTTTACGATTATTCTCTGCGACAAACCAACGCTTTGCCTCTGAGATGTAATCCTCAGGACGCTCTTTCAGCAGGTTATAGAGGTTAATTAGGTCGGGGTTGATGTCTGCCAGCAAATATTGGTCATAGTCGGTATTCAGGAATACTGAACCAGCACCAACAAAAGGTTCAACTAGCTTCCGAGCCGGTGGCAAATGACGTTGGATGTCTTCAACCAGACCGTATTTTCCTCCCGCCCATTTTAGAAAGGCTCGTTGCTTTTTCATCTACTGCTCTATCTATCGACCAAAAATTAAGGCTGCGGAATGTAACATATTTTTCGACGAAGCTCAGGATTATTTCACGCGATCAATTTCGCGATGTACTTGACTCAAGGATTTTGCCCAAGGACTCACCGACTTAAGTGAATCAGGCAGTCCTTCAACCGCGTCACGCGCTAACTGAATGGTCGGGTAATCTTGATAAGTAATTATATACCACTCTGTACCACTGCGAACCGTTGGGTAAATGCGCACTTGGTGATTGAGCTGATGGAGATCTAAAAATACTTGAACATCTTCCATTGATGTCATGGCAGCAAGCTGCAAAGTATAGGCTCTTGGAGACAAAGCCTTTAACTCTTCACGAGCAAACGAAAACTTCAGCACCGGTTGACGCGAAGCCAAGTCTGAATCCGATCCTACCGACGTCTCACTATCTTCCGCCTCAACCACTTTAATCAATGATGAGCTGGCACTGCTTTGTAATGAAGCCTCGGACGCTTTAACAACGGCGTCGATTTTAGCCGTATTCGCATGCTCAGGCTTACCTTCAAGCAAAGCATCGACCACATCAGATTCAATGACCACACGCTGTTGAGCCTCTTCAGAGCCAACACTTGCAACTTCGCCAGTCACCACAGGTGGTAATGCGTCCGAGTCATCGGTCACATTAAACAGATCAGAGTGGCTATCAGCATCCGTTTCCATCGACGTACCTACCGATACACCGACACTTGATTCGACTTCGGGCTCGGTTAACGTTGGGATCGCTGTTTGCTCCAAACTGCCTGTCATTTGCTGCGCTTTTTCCTCTGGACTTGGCTGATTATACATCCACCAGTAGCCACCTACTGCCAGTAACAATAACACCAACACAAGCAATGCGATGTTACGCGATGATCCGACCATTGAGCGGATAATAATCCTTTTTTCCATTTTCATCCCTCCTAACGCCATAATGTCGCCTGGAACAGGTTCAACTTTTTTAAAAGCATCTCGAACGCGTTTTTCCGCATCATCATCCACGTATCGAACCACTAAAGATTCAAAAAATCGACGCGCCTCCACTTCCGAGAGCATCTCAATGTCTACTTCAACTGGCTTTAACTCTTGCCCATAACTAAGGCGCGCGAGAACCGACTCTATCTTTCCAGCGATAGTAAAGAGTACGACATTTATTTTCCACTTTGGATTCGCTTGTGCTTCTAACACCAATATCCAAAGTTCTGAGAGCAGAGTTTCACTCAGCAAGTGAGCGTCATCGACCACAATAGCGATATCACACGAGTCGTTGCCGATAATTCGCACAAAGCTATCAATCAATCTATCTTGTTGATTAAAAAGAGCATCAGAAACAATCTGGTTCAAAATAAGCGTACGATGCTGCACATCATCTTGATTAGTTCGACACAGTAACAAACATTGATTTTTATTGCTTGCACCGAGCTCAAGGTATCGTTGTGCTAACCATGATTTTCCGTAACCGGCATGACCATTAACCGCAATCAGGTTGGACCCAAAATTGGTCAGTAAACCCAATCGATCCAATAATTCAATTTGAGAGTCCAATTCCAGTACGTGAGCGAAACTCATTTAAAAACCCTAATCAACAACAAAAATGACACCCTAAAACAGCATGACTAAATCAAATATCACGCCCAAAGTCGATGGCTTGTTTGATCACGTCTTGAGGTGTGTCCGCGATGACTTCTGCGCTGCCGATACCCGTTGGTAACACTAGGCGAATCTGACCAGATAGCACTTTTTTGTCACGCATCATGTGCGCCATAAAGTCATCAAATGTCATACTTTCTGGGGTGTGTACAGGCAATTTAGCGCGGCGCAAAATTGCAACAATTCGATCGAACTGCGCTTGAGAAATCAACCCACGGAGATGGGATGTTTTTGCTGCCATCACTGTACCTGAAGAAACCGCTTCACCATGTAGCCAGTTACCATAGCCTAGCTCCGCCTCAATCGCGTGACCATAAGTGTGACCAAGGTTGAGCAATGCTCGAATACCGGTTTCTTTCTCATCCTGCGCGACAACTTCTGCTTTGATTTCACAGCAACGTGCAATCGCGTAAGTCAGGGCTTCTTCATCTAGGGCGTACAGACGATCGAGGTTCTCTTCCAACCAATCGAAAAATGCACCATCATAAATAATGCCATACTTGATGACCTCTGCGATGCCCGCAGCAAACTCACGCTCTGGCAATGTCGACAAACAATTGGTATCGATAATTACGGCTTTTGGCTGGTAAAAAGCACCAATCATATTTTTGCCTAATGGGTGGTTAACAGCCGTTTTACCACCAACTGATGAGTCAACTTGAGACAATAATGTCGTAGGGATTTGGATGAAATCCACACCGCGTTGATAACACGCTGAAGCAAAGCCAACGAGATCACCAATCACACCACCGCCCAATGCGATAATCACCACATCACGCGCATAACTTCCCTCCAATAGGAAGTTCATGACTTGGTTAAATACGTCTAGGCTTTTGTATTGCTCGCCATCAGGTAACTCAAGTAAAGAGGCGTCACAGCCAAGCTGCTTCAGTTGGTTAAGAATTTTATTTGCGTACAGAGGTGCCACCGTGACATTACTGATCACGACCACTTTCTGGTTTGCGTTTTTATTTGAGAGAATTTGAGAAAGGTACGCCGGGTCCTCAAATAACCCGGCGCCTATAGAGATTGGGTAGCTACGCTCTGCTAGATTGACCGTAATCCGTTCCATCGGGGCCTCCAATTAAAAAAGATAATTGCTTATCTCTCTTCTAGCATTTTTACGATTTGGTTGGCTACCACTTTTGCACTCTGGTCGTCAGTACGAACGGTGTAATCCGCCACTTCTTCATATAGAGGATTACGTTCACCAGCCAATTGCTCCAATACTTCACGAGGTTTATCCGTTTGAAGTAAAGGACGCTTCTTGTCACGGTTAGTACGTGCCAATTGCTTTTCGATAGTCGTTTCTAGGTAAACAACAACACCACGAGCTGAAAGGTGATTGCGGTTTTCTTTGCTCATGACAGAGCCGCCACCTGTTGCTAGCACGATACCTTGCTCTTGAGTTAGGTCTTCAAGCACCGCTTCTTCACGCTTACGGAAGCCTTCTTCACCTTCTACATCAAAAACCCAAGAGATATCTGCGCCTGTGCGTTCTTCAATCACTGTATCAGAGTCAACAAACTCCATATGCAGCTGCTGTGCGAGATGTCTACCAATTGTACTTTTGCCGGCACCCATTGGGCCAACAAGAAAAATATTACGTTTCTCAGCCATATTTAGCGGTATTTTTACAACGTTAATTCAATAAGATCGTCACAAGAAAACACAGCCAAACTGCTATTCAACAAGGCTTGTGACACCAATTCCTCACAGATAATTCGTGATAAGACCCGAAATTATCCAAGCATGGTGCCACTAATGCAACTTTATTTTTGATCTAATCGCTTTTTTTACTGATTAAGCGTTACTGGATTACGACTTTGGGTGTGACAAAAACCAGCAACTCACTTTTACCTACATTTTCATAACTGCGACGGAAAAGCGCCCCCAATAGCGGCAAATCCCCCAATAAAGGCACTTTATCAACAGAGTTGGTAATGTTGTGCTGGAAAATACCACCGAGTACCACCGTCTCACCATTGTTCACCAATACCTGAGTTCCAATACGTTGAGTATCGATAGCCACAGCTTCACCAGTTCCCGTTTTTACTACTTGCCCTGGCCTATCTTGCGTCACACTTAAATCCAACACTAAGCGGTTATCTGGCGTAATTTGCGGCGTCACTTTTAAACTCAACACCGCTTTTTTGAACGTTACCGAAGTCGCACCACTTGAAGAAGATTCTAGGTATGGGATCTCTGTACCTTGCTCGATATAAGCCGGTTTTTTATTGGTAGTGATTAAACGCGGACTAGAAATGATTTCTGCTTTCGATTCTTGTTGTAACGCAGAAAGCTCTAAGTCCAATAAGGTATCAGAGCCCAGCTTTGCCACTTGGAAAGCAATACTGGTTGCACTCGGATTGGTCGCAGCTAAATTCACATTCAGGAAGTCATCAATACCGGCACTGCTACTAGCGTCTTCACCTTCACTACCGCCAGCATCGTAGAGGCCAATGGTCGCTAAATTACTCTCAATTGAACCTCCGACAGTATTGCTGCCATTGGTTGAGGTAAAGCCCCAGCGAACACCCAGTTCATCCATATTGCCTTCATAGATAGTCACAATTCGGGCTGCAATTTGTACTTGTTTAACGGGAATATCCAGCGATTCGATGATTTCTCGGATAACGGCAATGTTCTCAGGTAATTCACGAATCAAGAGTGAGTTAGTACGCTCATCAATCGTCATTTTTCCGCGTTCAGACAACATACTAATGTTACCCTCGCCATTGATCATCTCTGCAATATCTGATGCTTTAGCGAAATTAACTTTGATGATTTCCGATGATAGTTCGCCCATCTCCTGCTCGAGTTTTTGTTTCTCCAGTTGCTGCATTTCTCGTAAATCGAGCTCATCCTTTGGTGCGACCAAAATCACATTCCCATCAACGCGTTTATCTAGCCCTTTTACCTGCAAAATAATATCCAATACCTGTTGCCAGGCTACACCATCAAGGCGCAGGGTCAGATTACCGGCGACCGAATCGGACACCACCAAGTTGAATTGATTATGATCGGCAATCAATTGCAATACGTTACGCACAGGAATATCTTGGAAATTAATCGAAATCAGCTTGCCTTGCTTATCTAAGATGCTCTTATCTGGCACTTTTTCATTCGGCTTTAACTTACTAACCGTCACTTCAAGATAACGCCCAGAGAGCCGATAATCATGGGTATAACCTTCATCGATATACGCCTGCAAACGTGTGCCCGAAACCTCACGAAAGACCTCGACACTTTCAACTACGGTTGAGAAGTCTTTTACATCAAGCAGATAAAGCTGTTCATCTGCCACTAAAGTGTTGAGCAAATCAATGCTCAGCCCTTCCTGGACGCGCTTAATATCCACTATCGCTGCTGGAGAGGCCAGTTCGACTACAATGATCGCATCTTTGTCTTTGTTAGTGCGAAAATCGATACTTTTTAGTGCATTAGCTTGTCCTCCTTCAGCGTGAGCTAAAGGCGCTAAAAGTAAAAGCAGCCAGAAAGTAAAAAGCCCTGTTAGCTTCTTTGGTAGGCTCGGAAATCCTTGTCTCATCTTCATTACTCAATATCAAAAAATAAATACAGCTATATCTATCTCAAAGCCAGCTTAACTTTGCGTTTTTGCCAGCACCCTAAGCCATCGGGCAGGGTTTCATTAATCGTTAAATAACGCTGGGATACATGGGTAACCTTGCCATTGTTGCGCCCAAGATATTGCCCCGGCTTAATGGGGTAAACGGTGCCGTTTGGTGCTTGCACAAGCCCTGAAACATTGTTATCTACACCCATCACACCTTTTAAACGCAACTGACTAAGAGGAAAGCGTTCCAGTTTTCCGGTACGCTTTCTCGCCGGAGGCTGCCAGCAATCTTTCCTAACCTCGGGTTGAGTCGCAATAATGGCTTCTTTCGGTAGCTCAAATGGGGCTCGCATCACCATGGGATCATAAGCGACCACCCGATATTTCTCCGCTGGCCTCAGTTTTTCCGCATCACGACGCGCTTTCTCTTCTACACCACGAATGAAATCGCTCAATGATTCATCATTGCCTTGGCACCCAACTAATACGCTGGCAATAGCAATACCTATCATCAGCAAAGTTTTATTTCTCAACTTTCGCTTCCTCAGGTTTGAACTGGTAAGTGTTCGCCTTTACGCGAAAATGCAGAGCTTCGCTCTCTTGACTGACTCGCTGCCACGTCACATCGGTAAATGTAATGATACGAGGCAGCGTCGCAATAGCTTGGGAGAAACGGCCAATATCATGAAAATCACCTGTCAGCTCAATATTGAGTGGCAAACGGTATAGAAAGTGCTCGGACTGTTTCTCCCCCCACTCAATACTGGTAAACGTCAGCTTGTTATCAATACCGAGCTCATTAACAGAGGCCAGCATGGTTGCCAGTTCTTTCTGCACTGGCAGTTGTTGCAATAGCATTTTGTAGCGCGTGGTGAGCTCATCCAACTGCGATTGAAGCTGAGGCAACGTTGCAACTTTATTTGCTTTGATTCTGAGTGCCACTTTTAAGGCTTGCTCTTCTTGGATCTGGCTATTAAGACGTTGCTCTTCGGGAATAAGATAAAACCAATAGCCAAAGCCCTGAATGAACAACACCATTAATAAGATGACAGCCAACTGAGGATGTAATGGCCACTCTGCAATTTCATCAAATTCTAGATCTGACCAATTAGCCATGTTGACCTCCTGTCTGTTGAAGAGGCTCTTTAAACAAGAAGGAGGCTTTGAAGGCCTGAAATTCTTTACCAAAGCGCACTTTACCGTGAACAATCGAATGCATTTCTACATCGAGTAACTTGGCCGACCTCTCCATTTTATCCAGCATAGTTGCCAAGCGCGGCGTGCTATCGGAAATGCCTGAAATCTCTATCTCATAATCGTTCATCTTGATCTTATCGACGTACACACCATTCGGGATCACGGAAGGCATCAAATTCATGAACTCCGTCGTTTTGTTTCGCCCGCGTTGAAGTTCTTCAACAACCTTCAAGCGTCCTAAGATCTTGTCGTGTTCTTGCTCGGCGATCTTCATCGCTTTCATTCGTTGATCTAGTAGTGAAATATAATGTGCTAAATAATCGATGCGCTGCTGCTGCTGATCTTGCTGATACTGGTAGTACTGGCCAATGCTCCATTGAATGCCACCTGCCACTAATGCACTTAAAATCACTAGCCCGACAAAGCGACGACGGTGTGCCTCACGCTGGCGTTCGCGCCAAGGAAGAAGGTTAATGTGATACAACATTCTTACCTCCTAACCACTGAATCCCACGCACAGCAAGCCCCGCAGCCGCAGTGAAACGCGGCCAGTCCGCGGTGTAACGCTTGCGCTTAGGCACTTTCATATCAAATAAACCAAGAGGGTTGAGCAACTCACACTCTATCGCCAGTTGTTCAGACAGAGCTTCAGCGAGCATTGGCATGGTCGCCCCTTCGCCAGACAGCCAGATACCTTGGATGTTTTGTGAACCATTCATCGAGCTGTATAACTGCATTTGACGCTTCACATGTTCGATCATGTGACAGTTAAACGACTCAGCCATCCCTTGTTCATTATTTTCAGAGAGGGCATCGTGTCTCACTCCACTGACGTTGCGGGTTCCGCAGACAAACTCTTTATGAAAGAGCTCGCCTTGCTCAGTAAACATGGTGAATGAACTGCTCATTTCTCCAAGGTGAAGTAAACAATACGCACTCCTGCTAGGAAAGCGTCCTGCGGCCAACTGCCAAATGTGCCCAAGACTTTGCGAGTGCACATCCACCAGCACCGTTCTCAACCCTGACTTTTGAACGGCACCAACTCGCGCTTCTACCACTTCTTTACGCGTTGCAAAGAGTCGATAACTATCTATGCCTCGTTCCTGTTCTGCGACTTCAACTAAAGCAAAATCAAGACTCAGTTCTTCCACAGGAAATGGCGATTGATGTGAAAAAGCCCGGACGATGGCAAATTCTTTTTCACTTTCATCCAAGTGGTGTTCAATTGGCAACGTTTTACTGATCACTGCATTGTCAGGAACAGAAATAGCCACTTGTCGAGCGCCAAAAGGAAACATTTTTTTCATCTCTTTTAGGGTCTTTACAAATTCTTGATGATTTATGATGTTATTTTCAGCGACAATACCTTCCTTAAGTAATATTTCTTTGTAGCCCAATAAGGCGTAACTGTTGCCATTGGGTTTAAGTACCACGGCTTTGAGGCTGTTATGACCGATATCTATGCCAGTAACTAATAGCTTATCCATCTCTACTCTCGATCCGATATTCAATCGTGCAAAGTTGTTCTTAGCATCGAGAGAATTTTCTTCGTGCAAAGGTTGTGATTAGCATCTAAATAAGAGTTAATATCTCTATGTGCTAAATTTTTAACCTAAGAGTACAAGGGTTTGCCGTTATACAGCCTCAACCAATCAGGGATTCTCCGGTGAAGTTCATAAAGCGTTTACTATTTTTAACATTGATTTGCATAATTCTTGGAGTCACCACAATTTTCGGCTTCTACCAGTATGTAAAGCCTGAATTGCCAGACGTTGCAACTCTAAAAAATGTTGAATTACAAACACCTATGCAGGTGTTTAGTCAAGATGGAAAACTGATCGCACAGTTTGGCGAGAAACGTCGTATTCCTGTTACTTACGACGAAATTCCACAAGATTTAATTCACGCACTGATCGCGACCGAGGATAGCCGATTTTATGAGCATCCAGGTATCGACCCGATCGGTATTACACGGGCTGCAGTGGTTGTGGCGCTTTCTGGTTCAGCAAAACAAGGTGCGAGTACTATTACTCAGCAATTAGCTCGTAATTTCTTCTTATCGAATGAAAAGAAGATCATGCGAAAAATTAAAGAGATTTTTATTGCAATCCACATCGAACAGCTTCTATCTAAGCAAGAGATCATGGAGTTGTATGTGAATAAAATCTTCCTTGGCTATCGTTCATATGGCTTTGGTGCAGCTGCTCAGGTTTATTTCGGTAAGAGCCTAAATGAATTGACATTGAGTGAAATTGCAACGTTAGCCGGCATGCCAAAAGCGCCTTCGACCATGAACCCGATCTACTCATTAGAGCGTGCAACCAATCGTCGTAATGTGGTATTGATGCGCATGCTAGATGAGAAATACATCACTCAAGAGCAATATGACCAAGCTCGTTCTGAGCCTATCGTAGCACGCTACCACAGCGCTGAAATTGAACTTTCCGCCCCATATGTCGCTGAGCTTGCACGTTCATGGGCAGTCAATGAGTATGGTGAGGAAAAAGCCTACACTTCGGGCTTAAACATCTACATGACAGTGAACTCAAAACTTCAAGATGCTGCAAATACAGCCGCTATCAATAACCTATTGGCTTATGATGAGCGTCACGGTTACCGAGGTGCAGAGAAAACCTTATGGAAAGCCAGAGAAGAAGCGTGGAATACAGAGCAAATTGAAACGCACCTGAAAACGCAACCAACTTACGGAGAGCTATACCCTGCGGTTGTCACCAAAGTGGAGGATAAATCGGCACAAGTTTGGGTGAAGAACAACAATGAGCAGACTATCGCTTGGACTGGCATGAACTGGGCACGCAAGTTTTTGACCGATGAGCGTCAAGGGCCTGCGCCAACATCTGCAAAAGAGATCCTAACCGCAGGTCAGCAAGTATGGGTGCGTGCAATCAACACCACCGATAAAGAAGGCACCATCACAACCCATTGGAAATTGAGCCAAGTACCAAATGCGAATACGGCTTTTGTGGCAATGAATCCAGAGAACGGTGCGGTGCTTTCTCTGGTTGGTGGTTTCAACTTCATACACAGTAAGTTTAACCGTGCAACCATGTCTGTGCGTCAGGTCGGTTCGAGTATCAAACCGTTCATCTACTCTGCAGCATTAAACCAAGGTCTAACACTCGCTTCACTCGTCAACGATGCCCCCATTAATAAATGGGATGAGGGCTCAGGTTCGGCGTGGCGTCCAAAGAATTCACCACCAACATACATTGGCCCAACGCGTCTACGCATAGGCCTGGCACAATCAAAAAACGTGATGGCTGTTCGTACGTTACGTGAAGTTGGCTTAGACGAGACGCGCCAGTACCTAGCCCGTTTTGGTTTTGACATCAATGAGGTTCCTCGTTCAGAGACTATCGCCCTCGGTGCAGGCAGCTTAACACCAATGAAAGTCGCACAAGGCTATTCTGTGTTTGCCAATGGCGGTTATTACGTGGAGCCGTATTACATTGATCATGTTGAGAACCCGTTCGGTGAGGTGCTATTTAAAGCCAATCCAAAAACAATTTGTCAGAAAAATTGCCCTCAAATGAGTGTGCAAGCAGAAGATAAGTTCATCACAGAATTTGGTGAACAAGATGTCGCGTTAGACAACGCCGACACAAATCATACATTGGAAAGCAATGAGCCTAATTACGCACCACAGGTTATTTCAGAGCAAAATGCTTTCTTAATGCGTGAAATGATGTACAGCAACATCTGGGGTGGTGGCAGTTGGCAAGATGGCACAGGTTGGAATGGTACAGGCTGGCGAGCACAAGAACTTGATCGCCGTGACATTGGAGGCAAAACCGGTACCACCAACGATTCTAAAGATACTTGGTACAATGGTTACGGGCCAGGCATCGTGGCGATTTCATGGGTAGGTTTCGATGACCACTCGCGCACACTTGGCCGTACAACCATCAACAGCAATCTAGGTCAAGACCAGATCTCTGGAGCAGAGTCTGGCGCAAAAACCGCAGAGCCTGCATGGATTGACTTTATGCACGCAGCACTAGAGGGCACACCACAACAAAGTAAGAACATCCCTGATGATATTGTTCGCGTACGTATCGACCGTGACAGCGGGCTGTTAACTCACAAAGTGGATGGTACATCGATGTTTGAGTACTTTGAAAAAGGGACTGAGCCTACAGAGTACGCCGGCAATCACCTCGAAGATAGTATCTACTCCACAGGCAGTGGTGAGACAGAAGAGTTGTTCTAATCGCTTAACAAAGAATAGGGAAACCAGAGGCTTCCCTATTCTTATCTACTTTTTGACTGTTCATGCCGCTATAGACGCGGTTTGCGAGCCAAGAATGTCTTTAACCTTCGCTGCTAAGGTCTCAAAACGCGCACGCAGTGGTGAACCAGGACGGTAAACTAATACGATACTTCTCGATGGCACAGGGTTCACAGCAGGTACATAGCAAACCCCATCTTTTTCCTTCTCCTTCGGAACCGAAAGCTGCGGCAATAGCGTAATGCCCGCTCCTGCTGCCACCATATTACGCAATGTCTCCAAACTCGTGGCTTTAAAACGTTCATCATCTTTGGCGCCGGCTGCAAAGCAGAAGCCTAAAGCCTGATCTCGCAAACAATGACCATCACCAAGTGCCAATACCGTTTTACCACTGAGTTCAAGCATATCAATATGATCGAGTTCTGCCCATTCATGGCCACAAGGGACGGCGACACTCATGGGTTCACTGTAAACCTCAATCTCTTTAAATGGTGCAGTCTCGGTTACTGATGCTAAAACAAGACAATCCAATTTTCCTTCTTCTAACTGACGGACCAGTTGATGGGTCTGCGCCTCATGCAAGAACAATTCAAGCTCTGGAAACTCTTCTTTTAGTTGAGGGACGATCTTTGGCAATAAGTAAGGGCCAACCGTAGGTATAAAGCCAATATGCATAGGGCCAGTCATCGATCCACTTTGACCACTCGCCATATCTTTAAAGGTTTTCACTTCACTTAAGATGCGTTTCGCCTGCTCCACCAGCTGCAAACCAGAGTCAGTAAACAATACACGTCGGCTACTTCTCTCTAAAAGGGTCGTGCCTAGCTCATCTTCTAACTTACGAATTTGCCCACTTAACGTCGGTTGACTCACAAAACAGGCTTCCGCTGCCTTTCGAAAATGCTTGTGCTCTGCAAGCGCAACCAGATACTCAAAATCTCGGATATTCATGACATACGATTCGCTTTTATTGCTTGATAGAAATAATCTATCAAAACCATAGCATTAAACGATTGGAGCTATCAAAGTTTTTTTTCAATAATGAGTACATTGAAGCATGACGACGCGGAAAAACCGCTAAGCTCTCAACAAATTATTCATATAAAAAGGAAATCATCATGTTTGCATCAAAAGAAGGTCAAGCTGTACCATCAGTTACTTTCCCTACTCGTAAAGGTGACGCATGGGTGAACGTAACCACGGATGAACTATTTAAAAATAGAACGGTTATCGTATTCAGCTTGCCAGGTGCATTTACTCCAACATGCTCATCAAGCCACCTACCTCGATACAACGAATTATTCTCTGTATTTAAAGAGCATGGCGTGGATGAGATTCTCTGCGTATCGGTCAACGACACGTTCGTAATGAACGCGTGGAAAGCAGATCAAGAAGCTGAGAACATCACTTTCATTCCAGATGGCAACGGTGAATTCACAGATGGCATGGGTATGCTCGTTGATAAGAATGACCTAGGCTTTGGTAAGCGTTCGTGGCGTTACAGCATGCTAGTAAAAAACGGCGTGGTCGAGAAAATGTTCATCGAACCGAACGAGCCTGGTGACCCGTTCAAAGTTTCAGATGCAGACACAATGATGAACTACGTGGCACCTGAGTACAAGACTCAAGAATCCATCACCGTATTCACTAAGCCAGGCTGCCCTTTCTGTATGAAGGCAAAGCAGAACCTGATTGATCACGGTCTTCAATATGAAGAAGTCATTCTAGGTAAAGACGCAACAACCGTGAGCCTGCGTGCAATCTCTGGACGTACGACGGTGCCTCAAGTCTTCATCGGTGGTAAACACATCGGTGGTAGCGAAGAGCTAGAATCTTACCTAGATTAATCCTTTGTCTAATAAGCGCAGTCTACGTTGTTAACGTCCTGAGCAACAGCCTCGTCATTGACGAGGCTGTTTCATATAGGTAAGGCCAAGTAAAGATGATCCTCACTCAGATGACAGATAGAAAAAAGCCCCAAAACCAATATTAGTTTTGGGGCCCTCTTAGATTCTTCTAAGAAAAAGCAGTGGTACTTTAATAGACCAACCTTCTTCTCAAAGGTTCCAATTTTTTCGCTTATTATTTTATCCGATTTGAAAATCTTCGCTTAAGCGACGTTACTTTTCTGAATTACCTGCTCTATAAGATTGATCTCTAAAGCGACTTCATCACACGCATGTTGACGTGGACATTGGTCACAATCTTTCAATACTTTCTCCGGCAACAGTGACTTTGACGTTGGTAAGAAGCTTTGTTTCATAAAGAACTCAGGCGTGCGAGTCAGAACAAAGACTTTCTTGATCGCCATTTGACGCGCTTTCTCAATCAGGTTGTGCACAATCGCACTCCCCTGCCCCTGCCCTTGCCAACCGGCTTCAATACCTAGCGTTCTAATTTCAGCCAAACCAGAATCATAAACGTACAAAGATGCACAACCCGTTACTTCACCATGATGCTCCGCAACGGCAAAAGAACCAATATCACGCACCAGTTCATTACGTGAACGCGGTAAGTTCTCACCCATATTCGCCCAATAAGCCACCATGCCTTCCAATGTCTCGATATCGGTCAAACGTGCAGGACGAACTTTCACCGCCGAGGTATCACGTTGTGTTAGGCGCTTATCGGCTTGTTCCACCGCATAAGCAACTTGCTGTGGTGACACACCACCAAGCGCGCAACGTTTTTCTAAGCAAGATTCGATGGTTAATATATCGTACACATCCACTTCAATCACCTCGGAGAAGGTTTTGAGCTCTCGCAATGATAACTCTTCCAATGCACAACCTTTGGCAATTGCACCAACAACCGCAACACCGACAATATGGTGCGCTTCACGGAATGGGATGCCTTTCGCCACTAAGTAATCAGCCAGCTCAGTTGAGTTTGCATAGCCTTGCTTCGCCGCTTCTAGCGTGCGCTCACCGTTGACTTTAATACCATCAAAGCATAGCGCTGCCATTTCCATGCAGTCGTTCCACGTATCAAGCGCATCGAACAGACCTTCTTTGTCTTCCTGCATGTCTTTGTTATAAGCCAGTGGCAGCGCTTTTACGGTCATCATCATGCCTGCGAGTGCGCCATATACACGCCCGGTTTTACCGCGGATAAGCTCTAGTGCATCTGGGTTTTTCTTCTGCGGCATCAGAGAAGATCCCGATGTCACGGTATCTGCCAGTTCGATGAAGTTAGATTCACCCGAATTGTAGAAGATCATGTCTTCTGCCAAACGCGACAGGTGCAGCATAGAGATAGACGCCACCGACATTAGCTCCATCACATGATCACGATCAGATACCGAGTCTAGCGAGTTACGTGTTGCACGGTGGAAGCCAAGATTGTGAGCCAACTCTTCACGGTCGATTGGGTAAGCGGTACCAGCAAGCGCGCCTGAACCAAGTGGGCAGGTGTCCAAACGCTTCAGGGCATCGCTTAAGCGTGAGTAATCACGCTCAAACATTTCGACATAAGCCAAACACCAGTGAGCAAAGGTCACAGGTTGTGCGCGCTGCAGGTGTGTATAACCAGGTAGGACTGTATCTTGATGCTGCTTTGCTACGCCAACCATTTTAGTTTGTAAACGGTCGAGGGCAATGAGCAGTTGCTGACCTTGCTGACGGCACCAAAGCTTGAGGTCCGTTGCCACTTGGTCATTACGCGAACGACCGGTATGTAGCTTTTTACCTAAGTCACCCACTTTGCCTATCAACTGCTGCTCAACCCATGAATGGATATCTTCCGCATCCGAATGCAAGATTTGATGTGGGTCTTCCATGACTTCTAGTTTGAGCTCATTCAGTGCGAGTTCAAGCTTTTGCTGCTCTTGTGCGGACAGCACATCGACAGAAAGTAACGCTTTAGACCACGCAATAGAACCGACAATGTCTTGCTCAGCTAATCGGTAGTCGAAACGCAACGAATCGTTGAAGTCTTTAAATCTGGTGTCTGCCGCTTGGGTAAATCTTCCGCCCCATAATGCCATTGCGTCTCTCCTGATGACTATTACTTATGCTAACCTGCTATTCATGAAGTGTTGACCAAACTGATGATCATTTGCTCACTTTTTCTTATGTTTCAACGGTACGATAAACCCAACAAAAAATAAAGTATAAATTCAGTATTATTACATATTTATTCACGATTATTTTATTTTTATGTTGGCCATATCAGCAAAATAAAAAAGACCTGCCGATAGTAGGCAGGTCTTTTATTTTATAAGGTGTTAAATTGGCTTATTTTTTCTGGCTGTTCAATGCGCGGATACGGCTGGATAGCGAATACAGACGGATGAAGCCTTCTGCATGGCTTTGATCATAAACTTCATCCTCACCAAAGGTCGCAAACTGCTCACAGTACAAACTATTGTCAGAGCGTTTTTGAGTGACCGTAGCTTGGCCTTTGTACAGCTTCACAACCACTTCACCATTAACATCCTTCGCAAGTTCTTCTGTCGCGGCAAGGATCGACTTACACAGTGGTGTGAACCAACGACCGTCATACACGAGATGCGATGCCTTTAGGCCTAACTCTTCACGGAATTCGAATGATGATTTATCGAGCACGAGCTGCTCAACCGCACGCAGAGCTTCCATCATGATGGTGCCCCCTGGCGTTTCGTAACAACCACGAGACTTCATCCCCACAAGGCGGTTCTCGACGATATCGATACGGCCAACGCCATGCTTCGCCCCTTTCTCGTTTAAGTAAACCAGAGTGTTGTAGGGCGTCATTGCTTCACCATCAACTTCAACAACTTCACCTTTCGCTACCTTTAACGTCACGTATTCTGCTTCGTTTGGTGCTTGCTCTGGATCGACTGTCCAAACCCAGCAATCTTCGTTCGGTGCATTCCATGTATCTTCGAGAACACCACCCTCTGTTGAGATGTGCCACGCGTTGGCATCTCGCGAGTAGATCTTAGTCAGAGACGCTGAGCAAGGAATATTACGCTCTGCGAGGTAATCCAAACACTCTTCACGGCTAACAAGATCCCACTCACGCCATGGAGCAATCACATGTAGATCCGGTGCTAGTGCTGCAAATGCGCCTTCAAAACGCACTTGGTCATTACCTTTGCCAGTACAACCGTGACACAGCGCGTCAGCGCCCACTTTACGCGCCACTTCTACCTGTGCTTTAGCAATGATTGGACGCGCCATTGACGTACCTAGCAGATATTTACCTTCGTAGTAAGCCCCCGTTTTTAGTGTCGGGTAAATGTAGTCTGCCACCATCTCTTCTTTCAGGTCAGCGATGTAACACTCCGAAGCACCCGAGGCTTTTGCTTTCGCTTCAATGCCTTCTAGCTCTTCTGCGCCTTGACCAACATCGGCAACGAAAGCCACCACTTCACAATCGTAGTTCTCTTTTAGCCACGGGATAATGACTGAAGTATCTAGACCGCCTGAGTATGCGACTACCACTTTTTTAACGTTCACTTTGCTCATTTTTGTTCTCCAAACTTACCTGGCGCTGCGCTCGGCGGTCAGTGCCAACCACTTCCTAATGTTGAATTTTTTAACTGTTTTGCTTCTGCTTTATTGCGGCAGAAACTGCGTTCCTATACTTTCACCCGCGAATAGCTGGGTCAGTTTCTCTGGGTAACGCCATGTCGCGACTTCGATAGGACGACCAAGATCATTGGCGGCCTCCAAGGCGGCTTTAACTTTGACGATCATGCCATCGGTGATCACTTGCCCTTGGATCAAGGCATCGGTTTCTTGCTCGGATAGCGTTTTAATCAAATGACCTTTACCATCCAATACACCACTCACATCAGACAAAAGTACTAACTCCGCATCTAATGCGCCCGCTACAGCAACAGCAGCTTGGTCTGCATTCACATTCATCATTTGGCCTTTATCTGTCAGGCCAATTGAGCTAATGATCGGTAGCGCACCTGTGTTTAGAACCGCTTGTAATAACGTTGAATCACCCGGTGATGCTTTGCCTACTGCGCCTAACTCTGGATCAAGCTCTTCGACATGACACATTCCGCCATCTGCAAGACTAAGTCCTACCGCATTCAGCCCATCAGCAATCGCTTGACCTTGCAGTAACTTATTCGCTGTACCCGCAAGCGCACCTGCAATCACAGGAATTTGCTCATAAGGCGTCACACGAAGACCATTTTTCTTTACGGTCTCAAGCTGAAGCTTTGCCATCAACTCATCAACTAGGTAGCCACCTCCATGAACGATGGCGATTTGTCGCTGCGCCGATTTTTGGTATGCCGCAATAGCAGCAAACAGTTGGCTTAAGGTTTGAGTGCAAGATAGAGCTGCACCACCGAGCTTAATGACTAAAGGAGCTTGATTGGTTTGCGTCATCGCATTTCCCTCTTTCAACGACTACAGCAACGCTGTCAGTTCTGGGTAACCGTAATGAATATTGAGACATTGCATCGCTTGACTCGATGCACCTTTAAGTAGGTTGTCGATCGCCGATATCACAATGATGTGCTCGCCTTTTACCCTCCAGCCGATATCGCAGAAAGGGGTATTTTCTACATCCTGAATACGTGGAATACCATCGCCTTTTAGACGAACTGCTGGCTTACCTTGATAGGCTTGTTCAAACGCTTGTGCCACTTGTTTTTCCGCCACACCTTGCGCCAACTTCATTGTGATGGTGGCAAGAATGCCGCGCTTAAAGTTGCCTAGATGTGGAGTAAAAATCACATCGCAACCTAAGTGTTGAGTAATCTCTGGTTGGTGGCGATGGTTAAAGACACCATATGGCTGCAAACTCACTTCGCAGAAGCTATTGACCATGGAGGCTTTACGTCCTGCGCCAGACACACCACTGGTAGCATTAATCACTGGCCATTGGTTGGTATCTAGTAATGCACTTTCTAACAGAGGTTTGATTGCGAGCTGTGAAGCGGTTGGGTAGCACCCCGCCACTGCAATCAAGGAAGTGGTTTTGATTAATTCTTGGTTCCACTCTGCTAAGCCGTATGCTGCTTTATCTAGCCAGTTGTTATATTGATGCTCGAAGCCATAAAAGGTGTTGTAGAAGCCTTCGCTTTTCACACGGAATGCCCCCGATAAATCGAATACCTGACAACCCGCATCTAAGAAAATTGGGGCTAAGTCGTGGCTCACTTCATGCGCTGTCGCCAGAAAGACGACATCTGACACTTGAGCAACTTGCTCAGGGTCGGTCAGTGGTGAAACTGGCATATCAATCACACCCGCTAACTTGCCGTGCAATTGAGCAATATTCTTTCCTGCATCTACGCTATTGGCGGAAACGTATAAACCTGATAGCGTGAGTTCAGGGTGTTTGTTGACCATTAAAGCCAACTCTGCGCCGGTGTAGCCGCTGGCTCCGATAATCGTGGTTTTTAGCATTACATGGCATCCATACGCTTAAGGTCAAAATGACTATTCATATTTAATTTTTGCTATATTTTGATTTTTTATTCATTAAATATGACTTAGTATGTGTTTTACATTTTTACACTCTGTCTGTCAATAGGAGAATTGAAAGATCCATGCAATTACCAAGTTTTCTAGAAGTCTATGAAGGACTGATCAGCACCTCTTCGATCAGCTCAACCGATTCAAGTTGGGACCAAGGCAATGCCAAAGTGATCGAGAAGCTAGCTTCTTGGTTTAAAGATCTTGGCTTTAGTGTTGAAGTGATCGAGGTGGAACCAGACAAACACAATATGATCGCACGTATGGGTGAAGGCGAAGGCGGTCTACTCCTGGCAGGTCACAGCGATACCGTGCCATTTGATGAAGGCCGTTGGAGTTTTGACCCACATAAACTGACCGAGAAAGATAACCGCTTTTACGGTTTGGGCACTGCTGATATGAAAGGCTTCTTTGCGTTTATTTATGAAGCGGTGAAGAAAGTCGATTGGAGTAAGCAGACCAAGCCACTTTATGTATTAGCAACCTGTGATGAAGAAACCACCATGCTGGGTGCGCGTCATTTTACTGAGAATGCGCCTTTTAAGCCGGATTACTGCATCATTGGTGAACCCACCAGTCTTGTACCAATTCGAGGTCATAAAGGGCATGTGGCAAATGCCATTCGCGTAACAGGTAAATCCGGTCACTCTTCAAACCCTGCTTTAGGCGTTAACGCAATTGAGATCATGCATGACGTCATGTTTGCCATGATGCAACTGCGCGATAAATTAGTGAAAGAGTATCACCATCCTGGTTTTGCCATTCCAAGTCCAACCCTAAACCTTGGTCATATTCATGGTGGCGACAGCGCTAACCGTATTTGTGGCTGCTGTGAGCTGCATTACGACGTGCGTCCTCTTCCTGGTATTAGCCTTGATGGTTTAGAGAACATGCTGCGTGGCGCATTAAAAGAACTCGAACTGAAATGGCCAGGGCGATTGGAAATTATTCCACTGCACGAACCCATTCCGGGTTACGAATGCCAACATGACCACCCATTTATCGGCGGCGTTGAAGAGATCTGCCAAACTAGTTCAGAAACCGTTAACTACTGTACTGAAGCGCCATTCCTGCAGCAGTTGTGTCCAACCTTGGTTCTTGGCCCTGGTTCGATTGACCAAGCCCACCAGCCGGATGAATTCCTGTCTTTCGACTTTATCGACCCAACCATCGATGTGCTGTCACGTGCGATGGTGAAATATTGTTGTTAGTCGCATTCTGTACTTTCCTGACAATGCAGTTCGATTGAGCTGCTATTTGTTATCTTCGAGTCTCTTCTTCTAGCACGCTATATCCTTCTTTTGGTGAGCGGTTTTGTAATTAATTTTCACTTAGAGCGGTATAAGCGGACCTAATTTTGCTCTAAATCAGGAGAGCTGTGGAATAATTGCAAACTTACTCGGCTTTATTTGACTAGAACTGGTGGTTTTCGCTAGATTGGAGTCTTAACAAGGACAATGGATGTAGTTTTTTTACGAGGCAGGATGACAATGAACGAGAAATACGCCGCACTCAAAAGCAATGTGCGCATGTTAGGCCACTTACTGGGCAACACGATCCGCGATGCCCATGGCGAAGAAATCTTCGAGAAAGTGGAAACTATTCGTAAATTATCCAAATCGGCTCAAGCTGGAAATAGCGCTGACAGAGAAAGCTTAATAGAAGAAATTAAAAGCCTGCCAGATGAGCAATTGACGCCCGTGACCCGTGCGTTCAACCAATTTCTAAACCTGACCAATATTGCTGAGCAATACCACACCATTTCACGCCATTGTGAAGAGCATATCTGCGAACCTGACGCAATTAACTCGCTGTTCTCAAAGCTTGTGCAAAATGATGTGAGCAAGCTAGACACGGCACAAGCGGTTCGCGAGCTGAACATTGAATTAGTTCTAACTGCGCACCCTACCGAAATCACTCGTCGCACCATGATCAATAAACTGGTTAAGATCAACGAGTGTCTATCTAAGCTAGAGCTGAGCGATCTCTCTTTCAAAGAGCGTAAGAAAACTGAACGCCGTCTTGAGCAACTTATCGTGCAAAGTTGGCATTCTGACGTTATTCGTCAACAGCGCCCAACCCCGCTTGATGAAGCCAAATGGGGCTTTGCGGTTGTAGAAAACTCACTATGGGAGGCAGTACCTGACTTCTTACGTGAAATGAACGACCGTCTAAAATCATACCTTGGCGAAGGTCTACCGATTGATGCTCGCCCTGTACACTTCTCATCTTGGATGGGTGGTGACCGTGACGGTAACCCATTTGTGACCCACAACGTAACTCGTGAAGTACTGCTTCTATCTCGCTGGAAAGCGGCAGACCTGTACCTTAACGACATCAACGAGCTGATCAGCGAACTGTCAATGACAGTGTGCAACGACAAAGTTCGTGAACTTGCGGGTGAAGATCAACACGAACCATACCGTGCGATCCTAAAACAGCTACGTTCACTGCTGAACGAAACCAAAGACATTCTTGACGCGAAAGTTCACGGTCAGAAACTGGCCGTCAAAGCGCCGCTACAAAAAGTAGAGCAGCTTTGGGAGCCGCTTTACGCGTGTTACCAATCACTCAACGAATGTGGCATGGGCGTTATTGCCAACGGCTCACTGCTAGATACGTTGCGTCGTGTTAAAGCATTTGGTATCCACTTGGTTCGCCTTGATATCCGCCAAGAAAGTACCCGTCATGCGGATGCTCTGTCTGAACTGACGCGTTACCTAGGCATTGGTGACTACGAACAGTGGAGCGAGCAAGACAAGATTGCTTTCCTAACCAATGAACTTGCGTCTAAACGTCCTCTTCTACCTCGTGACTGGGAACCATCTGAACCCGTTAAAGAGGTTTTGGACACCTGTAAGATTATTGCCGCGCAACCTCGCGAAGCATTTGGGGCTTACGTTATCTCCATGGCACGAACGGCCTCTGACGTACTCGCTGTGCACCTACTACTACAAGAAGCGGGCTGCCCTTACCGCATGGACGTGTGTCCGTTGTTCGAAACGCTAGACGACTTGAACAACGCAGAATCCGTTATCAAGCAACTGATGGGTATCGATCTATACCGTGGCTTTATCCAAAACCACCAAATGGTCATGATCGGCTACTCTGACTCTGCGAAAGACGCTGGTGTTATGTCGGCGGGCTGGGCACAGTACCATGCAATGGAGTCGTTGGTTAAAGTCGCCGATGAGGAAGGCGTTAAGCTGACTCTGTTCCACGGTCGCGGCGGCACAATCGGCCGTGGTGGTGCACCTGCACATGCTGCCCTGCTATCTCAGCCACCGAAGAGCTTGAAAGGCGGTCTGCGTGTAACAGAGCAAGGCGAGATGATCCGCTTTAAGCTTGGTCTACCAGACGTTGCCGTAAACAGCTTCAACTTATACGCAAGCGCAATATTAGAAGCAAACTTACTGCCGCCACCAGAGCCAAAACAAGAATGGCGTGACTTAATGGAAGTGCTGTCTGAAATGAGCTGTGAAGCCTACCGCAGTGTGGTTCGTGGCGAGCCAGACTTCGTCCCTTACTTCCGCCAAGCAACGCCTGAACTCGAACTGGGTAAACTGCCTCTAGGTTCTCGCCCTGCGAAGCGCAATCCAAATGGCGGTGTTGAAAGTCTCCGCGCGATTCCTTGGATCTTCTCTTGGAGCCAAAACCGCTTGGTACTACCTGCATGGTTGGGGGCCGGTGAGGCGATTCAATACTCGGTAGATAAAGGTCACCAAGCACTACTAGAAGAGATGTGTCGCGAATGGCCGTTCTTCTCGACTCGCCTTGGCATGCTAGAGATGGTGTACTCGAAGTGTAATATCGACATTTCGCGTTACTATGATCAACGCTTAGCGGATGCGTCTCTATTGCCTCTTGGCGATCGTCTGCGTGCACAATTACAGCAAGATATTAAAGCGGTACTGAACGTAGAAAACAACGAGAACTTGATGCAACGCGATCCTTGGGGCCTTGAATCAATTCGCCTGCGCAACATCTACGTAGAGCCATTGAACATGCTTCAAGCTGAGCTGCTTTACCGTACTCGTCAAACCGAAGAGCCCTCTGCTGACTTAGAGGAAGCGTTGATGGTGACGATTGCAGGTATTGCCGCAGGTATGCGTAACACAGGCTAATCACTATTGCCAAAGGGATAACAAAGCTGAGCGAGAGCTCAGCTTTTACTCCTATTCAACAATAACTTTACTATATGGATAACAATTATCCAGACAATTAATCCAAAAATAAAACAAAAAGTCCGCATCTATCAACATAAAAAACCACAACCAAACACTATTGAGCATTTTATTAGTTTTTTGAGCGAATCTCGCCCTAGTATTCCACTTCATGCTTATTATTTATATACTACTCGCCTGCTGAGAGCCCTAAAAAGTCCAATCATATAGGCTCCAGCTCGATGGAAGCATCCATCACTCTAGGTGATAAACGGCTTTAAGGTGACAGAACCAACTTTGTTGGTGCTACTTATTAAATAAAAATCTCAAGCGCCAGCAAGAGCGCAGCTGAAAGTATAAGTAGTTTGTTTACAAGTTTATTGACCATTTGGATTGAAGACATGTCATTACCACACGTAATCTTAACCGTTCTTAGCACTCGCGACGCGACTGGTTACGATATCACTAAAGAATTCTCAGCGAGCATCGGCTATTTCTGGAAAGCAAGCCATCAGCAAGTTTACCGTGAACTGAATAAAATGGCTGAGAAAGCACTCGTTACCTGCGTACTTGAACCTCAAGAAGGCAAGCCTGACCGCAAGGTATACTCAATCACTGACGCTGGTCGTAGTGCATTGGGCGAATGGTTTGATCAACCAACTGCCCACCCAACGGTTCGTGATGAGTTTTCTGCGAAATTGATGGCGTGTTCCGTTCAATCGGCAGCACCTTTCCGTGTTCAGCTTTCTGAGCTAGTAGAAGAATCTCGTAAGCTGGTTTCTCACTACAAAGAAATCGAAGCAGCATACTACGCAACACCATCAACACTAGACAAGCAAGCGCGTTTAGAGCGTTTGACTCTTCGCCGTAACCTAATGCTACGTGAAGCGTGGATTAACTGGGCTGAAGAAGTGCTAACTGAGCTTGAAGTGATCAGTTAATTTTAACACTTAAGTTAGAATAAAAAGGCTTGCCGATAGGCAAGCCTTTTATGCATCAGAAGGAAGTGAATTACGCCTCAACTACCGCTTGCGGACGCACACCTAAGGTATGGCATAGCGCGTAAGTCATCTCGGCACGGTTTAGTGTGTAGAAGTGAAAGTCTTTCACCCCTTCACGGCTGAGCACACGCACAATATCAATCGCTTGGCTCGCACCGACTAGCTGACGCGTCACAGGATCATCATCCAAGCCTTCAAATTGCTTGCTCATCCAGCCTGGCACTTTCACATTGTTCTGCGCCGCAAAGCGAGATGCTTGTTTGAAGTTCGAGACTGGTAAGATACCCGGAACGATTTCTACATCGATTCCAGCGGCTACACAACGGTCACGAAAGCGTAGGTAAGACTCCACATCAAAGAAGAACTGAGTAATCGCACGGTTTGCACCTGCATCGACTTTACGTTTTAGGTTAAGCAGATCAGATTGCGCGCTTTTCGCTTCTGGGTGTACTTCTGGAAACGCCGCCACCGAGATATCAAAATCATGACGCGCTTTAAGCAGCTCTACCAAATCCGATGCATACATATCTGGAGCACCACCACCCAGTGGAATATCACCACGTAGAGCTACGATGTTTTTGATACCGTTGTTCCAGTAATCATCCGCAATGTCGATCAGCTCATCACGAGTTGCATCAATACAGGTTAAATGAGGCGCAGCCACAAGACCCGTCGTCGCTTTAATCTCTTTAATAATGGAGTGGGTTCTGTCACGTTCACCTGAGTTTGCGCCGTACGTTACAGAAACGAATTTTGGTTGAAGAGTTTTAAGGCGATGCACAGAGCTCCAAAGTGTCTCTTCCATCTTTTCACTGCTTGGTGGAAAAAACTCAAATGAGACGTTGATATTGTCTGATAGTTCAGCAATATTTTGGTTTAAGGCATCGATATGGCCTGCATGCGTGTATCCCATCTTACTCTCCCTGTGACAACTCCGTCACTAAATCAAATCCCAAAACCGACGTTTGGACGTCCATATGTCTACAGAATGTATTGAATACGATTTAATGTCAACCTTGTGATTATGAATTTTTCTCAAGTTAACAATGAGGATAGTTCAAGTTTCTTTGCGGCAACTCCGTAACCTAACTCTGCAATTCAGTATGGCATTATCGAGACAATAAAAAACCCCGGAAGCAGTCCGAGGTTTTGTTATCGTTCGCAAAAATTGGCTTGGAATAATTTAAAACAAACCAGCTAGGCGATTAAGGTCGGATTGAATCGCGCCGGCGGTCACTTCACGTCCCGCACCAGGACCTCGAATCACTAATGGATTGTCTTTGTACCATTTGCTTTCAATCGCGAAGATGTTGTCACACGGCAGCAAGTTCGCCAGAGCATGCTCACGTGATAACGCTTCGACACCCACCGTTGCCTTGCCGTTGCGCTCTAAACGAGCGACGTAACGCAACACTTGGTCGTTTTTCTGCGCCTTGGTTAAACGCTCTTGCAGAATCTCGCTTAGGCTATCGCCTTGGTCGAAGAAAGCGTCTAGGCTCAATTCTCGCAATTCTTCTGGCACAAGGGATTCCACTTTCACACTCTCTGGTTCAATGTCCAAACCAGATTCTCGGGCTAAGATAACCAACTTACGCACCACGTCAGAACCATCGAGGTCAGAACGAGGGTCAGGCTCGGTCAAACCTTGTTGCCACGCTAAATCTACCAGCTCTACGAACGGTACTGAGCCATCAAACTGCTGGAATAACCAAGATAGTGTGCCGGAGAAAATGCCCGATAGCGCGACAATGTCATCACCGCTTTCACGTAAATCTCGAACGGTATGGTTAATTGGTAGACCTGCACCAACCGTCGCGTTGTACAACCAATGGCGGCCAATTTTAGCAAAGGCATTTTGTACTTGGTGGTAGTACTGGCTGTCAATCGAACCTGCGATCTTATTTGCGGAGATCAGGTGAATGCCTTGCTGAGCAATCTCAACATAACGTTCAGCTAACTCTTTGCTTGCCGTGACATCCAATACCACGGCTTCATCATAATGTTGAAGTTCCCCAAGTCGCGTTAGCCAACTCCCATCGTTGCAAATTCCCTCATCCTCAAAACGCTGTGCGACCACGGCCGCGTCAATGCCTTGATCATCAAACCAATACGTTTGGCTATCAACCACTGCAACCAAATCGAAGCTCATACCATGTCGCTTTTCTAGCTCTCTTTTTTGCGCTGAAAAAAGTCGTAACCAACTAGAGCCAATATTCCCCTTACCACACAGCGCAACCGCGACGCGCTTTTGGGCTTGGAATAACTGACTATGGATACCTTGCACGAGCTCTGCCACTCCTGCGCAACGTAATACCGCCACCAGGCTCAAGCCAGATTCAGTTTCAGAGATAAATTCAACTGGCGCGTGTTTTAATTGCTGATAGAAACCGAAACAGTGACTGGCATTTTTTGTCACCCCAGCGCCCACCGCAGCCAATAGGGAATAGCCTTCCTTGAGCTTGATTTCAGCTTCTACTGCTAGCTCTTGCAAGTACGTCAGTACTCCACTGGCAATTTCAGCTGTGTACGCTAAGCGCAGCGTTTGTTGATCCGATTGAGCTTCATACGCTAAAGGTTCTAGTTGAGCACGTTTTAGAGCCCGCAAAACCTCTTTCTGTGCACGTTCAAAGTCATGACCATGGAGAAAGGCTAACTGAACCAACAGCACTTCATCCAGCGATGTAATGATTTTAGCCCCTCGCCCCGAAGCCAATACACGCTCAATACGTGTCGAACCCGACTCTGGTTCATAGCTGCATTTAAGATTCAAATCCATTGCGCTCTGCGCAACAGGCTGAAGCGTTCGACTATGTAACACCGGAGCCGCCAAGCGAGCGAGTTCACTCGCTTCATCCAAGCGCAGCAAAGGGAGTAGACAAGCATCCGACACCAAACGAGGGTCTGCACTGTATACGCCTGGAACATCACTCCATATGGTCACCATACTCACTTCTGCCAGAGCGCCAATCACCGTTGCAGAGTAGTCTGAGCCATTCCGGCCAAGTAAGACCGTCTCGCCAGATTCATTTTGCGCCATAAAACCTGTAATAATGATTCGCTTGTGACTGTTCTGCGTAAGTACCGTTTTAATTGGTGGATAAGATCGTGCACAGTCTACTTCTGGTTGAGTCCCGGCATCAGCTCGTAAAAATGCTCGTGCATCCTGCGCGACTGCTGGCAAATCGTACTGTGATAACAAGGCAGCAAGTAAGCGTGAGGACCACACCTCACCATGCCCTAGCACTGCGGCTTTTTGTGCTTCCGTTAGTGGAGCCGACAACTCTGCTAATGTACTGAATTCATCTTGCAGAGAAGCAATTAATTGCACCTGCGCTTCGCCTTCCAGCAAAGCTTCCACCAACTCGGTTTGGAACTGTCGCAAACTTTGCAAGGCTTCATGAGCAATGCGGCCGTCTTTATCTAACCCTTCTAAAAAGTCAATAAGCCGATTCGTCGTTTTACCTGCCGCAGATACCACGACTAAATCATTCTCTGCCGAATACTCTTTAAGAATCCCAACCACACGTAAGTAGCACTCGGAGTTGGCTAGACTACTGCCTCCAAACTTGTGTAGCTGACGTTGTACCCTCATGACTTTCTCCCCCTAATTACTGCGCTGCTTTCGCGAAGGCTTGCTCAAGATCAGCAATCAAATCTTGTGCATCTTCAAGACCAACAGACAAGCGCAATAACTGTTGAGATACGCCCGCTTCTGCTAATGCCGTTTCCCCCATTGCACGGTGAGTCATGGAAGCTGGATGACAAATTAGACTTTCTACCCCCCCTAAAGACTCAGCTAAAGAGAACAATTCCAGCTCTTTCACAAATACTTTTAGCTGTTCAAACGAACCGGCGAATTCAAAGCTCAGCATTGAACCAAAGCCAGATTGCTGTCGCTTCGCAATATCATGACCCGGATGTTCTGGCAGGCTAGGGTGATAAATCTTCGCCACCAACGAGTGCGTTTGAAGATAGCCCAACACAGCGAGTGAACTTTCTTCATGAACTCGCATTCGGGCACCCAACGTACGAATTCCTCTTAATGTCATGTAACTATCGAATGGTGTTCCCGTCGCGCCAATGCAGTTCCCCCACCACGCCAACTCTTCAGCATGCGCTTCACTCTTAGTGATCACCACACCACCAATGACATCTGAATGCCCATTGATGTACTTTGTCGTTGAGTGAATCACAAAGTCTGCGCCCAGTTCTAAAGGCTTTTGGCACACCGGAGTCAAAAAGGTATTGTCGACCGCTACTAAAGCCCCCACTTTTTGGGCTTTTTCACATATAGCCGCGATATCCACCACGCGAACCAACGGGTTAGATGGCGTTTCTAACAAGATCAATTTGGGCTTTTGCTCAAGTGCAATATTCAGTGCCTGCTCGTCAGACTGGTCAACAAACTGAACCTTGAAATCACCTTTATTTGCACGAGTATTAAACAAACGATAGGTACCACCGTAGCAGTCATGTGGAGCAACAATGAGGTCATCAGGGCCTAAGAAAGCTGAAACCCAAAGGTTAAGTGCAGAAGTGCCACAGTTGGTTACCACCGCACCTTTACCAGATTCTAATTCATATAGAGCTTTCTCTAGTAAGCCTCGGTTCGGATTTCCTGAACGGGTATAATCGTACTGAGGAACTTCTCCAAAAGCGGGAAAGCCATAGTTAGTAGAAAGGTAGATGGGTGGAACAACAGCGTGGTACTGACTGTCTGACTCAATACCAGTGCGTACAGCAATGGTCGCAGGCTTATAGGTGCTCATGGGGGTATCCTTTCACGGCTGGTGACATCTGAGTGGGAATGCGCTATATCTAACCTATCTTATTCGATTGATTAACACTCTTCCCTGACTGTTAACCTCACTTTACTTGTCTAAAATTAGGACGTCAATACCTCCAGACGTCTATATGTCTTTGCTTATGGCGGTAAATGCAGCTAAAATCAGCACCTATATTTATTTTTCAACTTATTATATGAATGAAGGTGTGCAATGGCTGACTGGAATGGCGAATACATTAGCCCGTATGCAGAGCACGGTAAAAAAAGCGAACAAGTAAAAAAGATTACCGTATCTATCCCGCTAAAAGTTTTGAAAGTGCTGACTGATGAGCGAACTCGCCGTCAGATCAATAACTTACGCCATGCAACCAACAGTGAGCTGCTTTGTGAGGCTTTCTTACATGCTTACACAGGGCAACCACTACCAACGGATGAAGACTTACGAAAAGATCGTCCAGACGATATCCCAACGGAAGCAAAAGCGCTAATGACGGCAATGGGCATCGAATTCGAAGCATTTGACGAAGAATAATTGCTTACAAATTTGCCATCGTTCAGAAGCGGCATCGGGGCTCGTTTCAGAAACAATAAAAAAGGGACGCAATCGCATCCCTTTTTTATTCCAACGACTTTCTTCTATGAGATCGTTACTCTGCCATGTAATTTTCTGGTATTTCAATACGAGCAACACCTGAATCAACGGCAGCTTGAGCAACCGCTTTTGCTACGCGTGGCAACAAACGAGGATCCATCGGTTTAGGAATGATGTAGTCCGTACCAAATTCAAGCTTGTCCACACCTGCCGCTTTCAATACTGCTTCTGGTACTGGCTCTTTTGCTAGTTCACGAATTGCACCTACTGCCGCTAACTTCATTTCATCGTTAATCTCGCTTGCACGTACATCAAGCGCACCACGGAAGATGAATGGGAAGCACAATACGTTGTTTACTTGGTTCGGGTAGTCACTACGACCAGTACCCATGATCAAGTCATCACGCACTTCATGCGCGAGTTCCGGCTTGATCTCTGGATCCGGGTTTGAACATGCAAATACGACCGGTTTATCGCCCATTAGCTTCAGCGCTTCTGCTGGCAATAGGTTTGGACCTGACACACCCAAGAATAGATCAGCCCCTTCAATCACGTCTTCCAGCGTGCGCTTATCCGTATTGTTCGCAAATAACTGTTTGTATTCATTTAGGTCATCACGACGTGTATGAATCACCCCTTTACGATCCAACATATAGATCTTCTCACGCATTGCGCCACACTTAATCAACAGCTCCATACAGGCCACTGCCGCTGCGCCAGCACCAAGACAAACGATGGTAGATTCTTCAAGCTTCTTACCTTGTAACTCGATTGCATTCAGCATACCTGCAGCCGTAACAATCGCCGTACCATGTTGATCGTCATGGAATACCGGTACGTCACAACGCTCGATCAAGCGCTTTTCGATCTCAAAACAATCGGGGGCTTTGATGTCTTCTAAATTAATGCCACCAAAGGTATCGGCAATGTTTGCTACCGTGTCGACAAACTCATCAATAGTACGATGTTTTACTTCGATATCAATCGAATCCAACCCCGCAAAACGCTTAAACAACAGCGCTTTACCTTCCATCACAGGCTTAGAAGCCAGTGGACCAAGATTACCCAATCCTAGAATCGCCGTGCCGTTAGAGATCACCGCAACCATATTACCTTTCGCCGTATACTTGTAAACGTTATCGGCATTTTGCGCGATTTCACGCACTGGCTCAGCAACACCTGGGCTATATGCTAATGCAAGATCGTTCGCCGTTTCTGCAGGCTTGGTCAGTTCAACCGCAATCTTTCCTGGCGTTGGGTATGCGTGGTAATCCAATGCTTGTTGGCGGCGTTCTTCTTCTGGGGTCAGTTCTTGGCGAGTGTCTTCAGACATGGGTCGTTTCTCTTTTTATGGTTTTTGGGTAAGGGGGATAAATCTTAATGTATAGAAATCAATCTTCATAGGCAAGATTGCGAGCTATATCTTTAAAAAATGGGAAAATAAAAGAGATTAGACCAGACATTTGTACTTAATACCTGATTTAAAGGGTAGTAGTTGCTTCAAAAACATAAAAACGTAGAGCAAAGAGCAAATACTGGTAGCCCCAGTGGATTAAGCACTGCACTTTGGTGAGCTTATAAACCGTTCAAATACGTAATAAGGAGCGAGAAAATGAAATCGTGCGTGAGGAGATGTTATGTTTAAAAAAACAGCAGGATGGGGGTAATAATGACAATACCGCAAATAATGATTAAATAATGAGTGGAATGGTTATCATCACTAACCCAAAAACGATATAAAAAAGGGAAGCCTTAGCTTCCCTTTCGATGCGCCTTCTTCAATGAGAAGAAGAGTGCAAGATTTCGTTTAATTCGTTAAGAATTATTCGAAGATCTTAGCAACAACACCAGCACCTACAGTACGGCCACCTTCACGGATAGCGAAACGTAGACC
>NZ_JBNFXP010000029.1:0-49072 GCF_052877535.1 Vibrio sp. PNB23_22_6
TTTTGCTGCTCATAAGCACCTCTCTATTAGTCATTTTGTCTAACTAAAAGGTGTCTATCAAGTCGGTGGCTATTCAAAGCAAATTTGTGAGCTAAGGGAGCAAGGACTTTCAATCCGCAAGATAGCAGCAGAATTAAAGTGTAACCCGTCGACGGTTCAGAGGGCATGCAAGCCAAGCTGAATATCATAAATCAAGACTTGAAACGAGAACTCTAGAGTGGGATACGTTAGATTTTCACTCGTGTGAATTACCTGCCGCACAAGTAGTTTGTTATTACCAGCACACGATTGGACAAAAAGCTTCTTAGAGTAATCACTTAAATTAGAAAGTTACGGATAAGTTTTGGTATGAGAAAGTCACTTGATGAAGTATTCAACTTCACTTGTGCAGATTGCACATTCATGGCTTGGGCTTCCTCAGTCACTGAGAAGTTTTGAGCTAGGACTAGTTGCGCTGCTTCTAACTTAAATTCTGCGCTAAAGAGTCGTCTTGTACGTTTTGTCATAGTGTCACCTGTTAACTAATGAGGCGACGAAATCACTTCTAACAAGGTGACCAAATTCACTGTGCCACTACAGTCCTCTTGTTCGGCATCTTCGTGAAAATATCCGCTTGAATGAAATAAATACGTGTAAAGCAAGAAACAATGGCACTAGATCAGTAATTAAGGGAATATAGGATACACCTGTTGGACTTCCTAATCTGTACTGGCACGCAGGTTTACTCTTGTTAAAGCTCGGAAACATCGTACATTTTGAGGCTGTAAAGTAGTCTACGGTTACAACACCGCGGCTGACTATCGGGTTTGTGTGGTAAGGTTGTTTCTTGAGGTTGTCATGGTCATAAATTTCACCGATATAGATAGTACCCAACAACCACACAAGGCAAAACACAGGGAAACATATAAACACTCGTCTCGTTACCTTTCCAACAACTAAGTTTGGGTGTTCTTTATCCTCTTCGAAAGGCATGGGGGGGCTGATGATTTTAGTGCCTTCCGTTGATTCACCAACGCTTTTGTAAAATTCACTCCAAACCCAAGCTAATATTCTTAACCCCACAAGTAAAGCGATACTCCCCAACAACGCACCCGATGCTCTCTCTGAGTGTAGCACTCCAATCCCTGGCACATCAATAACACTCCCGTCAATACCTGTGCTGACCAGAACATTCTGAAGTGAAAAAAGTGCCAACCAAACACCAACTACACTCCATAAATATGAAACAGCCGTAAGTGACAAATGCATTCCACTTCCTTCAATGTTATACACTTAATACTTAAACCTAATTGAAATTAGGGTTCTGTCGCGAATATTTCGGTCTTCAAGCCATAGCTAGAGAGTACTGAGCTTTAAGTACAACTAGGCTGCCAGATTCGTAGAACAGTTCCCAAGCAGGGGCCTAGAGTCATCTTGTGATACAGATAGTTCACTCTCATCCTGGTAACATCACTCCATACGACCTCAGGTCACACAGGCAGAAATAAGTTAGAAAAATGGTGATTAGACAATATTATTCAGCGTCTATTTGCCCAACAATAATCAACGATTTTGAGTTACTACTAACCTCAAAAATAGGACTGAGTTGACCTAGGTTAACTTTAGGTAAATCTAAAGGTTCAAACCCATCGAAGAGTTCAGCACCCACCTTGAATTCATCTTCAAACCTAGTACCAAAGGCTTTGGCCGCTTGAACGGGTATGGTCGCTGCGGCAATGATGGGACAGCGTATGTGATCCCCTAGGTCCCATGATTGCGTAAATACTGAAACCGGGTCAGGAACAAGTCTATACGGGATCTCTCCTGATTTACCCTTGTACTGAAGGCCAAACCCTTCATTGGTTTTAAGAAATTCGAGCGCTGATGTGATTTGAACTGGGGCACTTTGTATTGACGCAGTTAAGGTACCGTTAGGATAAGCCGGTAGAGGACAAGACAGTTTAGCAATACCGTCGGCTTCAAGCCTCATTGCATAATCTACGACAGCCTGACCTGTTAGTTTCCAAGTCATTGAAACACTTGATAGCGTCTCATTCACAGCAAAGTTTGTTAAGCAGGCTTTGACCGTCGCATCAAAATCAACGTTACCTTCAATGTGAGCGACGTCGTCACCTAGGGCCAGCACACCTTGGTAGGCAGTCTTTAAAGTCTCACAAGCGCCTTTCTCAATACCTTTCTCCGCTTCGCAAGCTACTCTCTTGGCCTCTTTTTCTAGTTCGCAGCCCGCTTTTTCTTGCGTCTTGATACGCTCACAGTCAGCTTTCCTGGCTGCTGCGTCTGCCTGGTAGAAGTTATTTTGAGCAACTTTAGCCACTTCACAAGCTGGGTCATTACCTCTTAAAATGCAACCTCCAAATGGGTTTCTCAATAGACAAGCATGACAGTTTCTAGTGTCTCTTTGGGCAACAAAGGTACAGTCGCGTTTCGGTGTGCAATCCATAGTCTGTCTGCAATCCCTATCTATAGTACAGTCAATTTCACTTGCTGGCGGTAAAGTAGCAGTTTCATTTATTGTTATCTGTTGAGGGGAATTGGTATTGGCCAAGAAACAAGCTTGCGATTGATTTAACAGGCTATTCAGGGTATTGGCCAAGAAACCACTGTTAAGTAAAACACGTACATCTGATGACTCAACATCATCATCGAAAGTGTCCTCCCATAGTGCCATATACCCTTTTCTGGCTATATCTAAACGATCATTAAATTGAACGGTGTCTTGAACAAGCATACTTTCCTCTTCAAGATCACTATCAATATAAGCTACGTCTAGCAGGGCTTTAAGAGAGTGTTCTTGCACCAGTATACTCAGACCATTAACAAAAAAAATGGATTCAAGATTATTAGATACCAAGCGTAATTGGTGCTCATCGGTACCTTCAAGTTCATCCGTCGGATTTTTGAAAAAGGGGTGTACCGGTATTTGAACATCGATATCAAGTTCATCTTTGAATTGGATTATTAGCCGATTTGCGAGGCTCATAACAGCCTCCGCCAGAGGTTTTGCAACGACTTCTGGATTAATATTCTTTGACGCGAGACTGATATTCGTCACTTCTAAACGCTCTACATAGGGCAAAACTCGTATATTCAGGAGAATCTCATTGTCTTCTTGCTTGAAGCTATCAACTAGCCCCGCTTTAAGAATAATATTGCCTTGAACGGTAGCTTCTGTGTTTTCAGGCAATAGGGTAATGGCCTTATCCATTGGCACTTTGGTTTGAAAGTCGAACTCAATTCTTATGAGTTGGTCATCACCGACGATTTTTACATCTGTAAAAAGCTCCTCTCTCCCTTCCATTGCCAAGATACCGCTTCGTAGTGCATCAAACCCTATTTCAACACCGATCGATGGATTCTTGATATTGTTAAGATTTGCAACTAAGCCATCAATAGCACGCTGACGTTGTTCATTTTCAGTAGCAGGTGGGAAGTTACTGTTAACTAAGGGTTCAAGCGGTTTACTGCAAGCTGCCAAGAGCATGATTAAAAGGATAGCGAAGAGGCAACTCAAAGATTTCATGCCAAGGACTCTGTTACATAAACCAACTATAAAGCTAGCCCTAGTATCTAGAGCCTTAAAAAGTAAAGGACCGTCAAGTTTTGTGCCTATGCCTATCATTTCTATATGCTGTCGTTAAAAGTAGATACACTTAAAGTAGCCTAATTTTGGCCTGACATTAGGAAATATATGCAAATTATAAAGGGATTTATCGGCCCCAAATCAAGCTAGCAAACTTTGGGGTATTTATGATTTACAAGCCCCGTCAGCACACATCTGTCGAGTAGACGACACTTGTTACCAAGTGCCGTCCCTCTAAGAACCGTACGTGCAACTTTCACTGCATACGGCTCAAGCCTCCACTAAGGCGTTATTGTTACCCAGCAGCTCACAAAGCAGTGGCAACAGGGTCAAACCATGAGTTACGACCTGTATTTTTCACCTTACGTTCATTGAGAAAACCTTCCCAAAAAGGATCGAACGGGTTCGCTTGACTCATGATTTTTACATGTCGCTTGATTGGCACTTGACCGATTTGAAACAGTCGGATCACGCCATACAGTCCATCCTTTTTAAACCAGCCATGGAAAATCCATTGCCCTTGATAGTTTAGAAAGTACTTGTGTGCGATCCATTTACGCCCCTTGTTTGGGTGACGCCTGACTGACCATCGCCATAACGCTAGAAACATCTGATGTCCAACATAGCCGATGGTTTGTTTAGCAACACAATGGCGATAGTAATTCGCCCATCCTCGTAGTTTTGGATTCATCATCTTGATGAGTTCGGCTACTGGGATTGTTGCGTGTTTTCTGATGAGGTCACGCATGTTTCGTAAGAATGATAATACGTTGGACTTACTCGGTTTAATGAGCAGTTTTCCTTTGTACTTTCTGGCGTTAAAGCCAAGAAAGTCGAAGCCATCATTAATATGAGTCACATGCGTTTTCTCTTCAGAAAGCGCTAAACCTCTTTCTTGTAAGAAAGCCATCAGTTGCGGCTTAATGTCATTCACTAGGACTTCCTTTGAAGACCCCGTGATAACAAAGTCGTCAGCATAACCTATAAAGTTTACTCTGCTGCCTGTCTTGCGAGCGATAGACTTAGTTAACTTTTCTAGTCCGACAAGAGTGAGCAACATCAGGGTGGGTGAAATTATCCCGCCTTGTGGTGTTCCCTCTGCCGTTTTGTAGAATAGCCCTTTGTCTATATAGCCACATTCCAGCCATTGCTTGAGCATCCTTTTGTCTGTCGGGACATTATCAAGTAGCCACTGGTGACCTATCTTGTCGAAACAAGCTTTGATATCCCCCTCAAGAACCCATTGTGCTGCTCCCTTTTTGCACAGGCATTTGAAGCACTGCTGTATTGCATCGGCTGCGCTTCGGTTAGGTCTAAAGCCATAGCTGTTAGGGTCGGCAATTGTTTCCGATATAGGTTCTAGTGCTAGAAGATGTAACGCTTGTTGCGCTCGGTCTATCATGCACGGGATACCTAATGGTCTAAGTTTGCCGTTTTTCTTCGGGATATAGATTCTTCTGAGCGGTTTGGCTCGATAGCCTTTTCTGCTCAGTAAGCTGACTGCCGCCATTCGACGTGCATCGGTGTTCCAGATGTCGCCGTCAATTCCTGGCGTTTTACTGCCTTTGTTTTGTGATACTCGACGAACAGCGAGAAGTTTTGCTGCTTTCGAGTGAGTCAGTATCCACTGTAGTGCTTTCGCCTTACCGTGCTTACCTTCTCGGATTGCTTTTGCAATGCGCATCTGGAGCCTTAACACATGGCGCTCAGCCGCTTTCCAGTCGATGGATTGCCATTGGGCGCTGCCAGAAGGGGCACTCACTTCATGAGAAGAGATCATCTGCGTTCCTTCTTAAATAAAGTTTTCCAAATCATCTTGCAATGGGAGACCAGTTGGAAGTGGGCACACTTTCGTGTCAGACATCCGTCTGTATCTGCATCATTACAATGCAGCATTCGCTTTTTCCAACCTCCTTTACCAGCACCGCTATCGGCTCTCTTCACAGACAGCTTTCCCGAAGGAACGATACTGGCTTACCGTGTTCCGCATGTCGCGCAATATCAGGGTAGATGCCCACTATAGTGCGAGGAGCCTATCGATCACGAAAGAGTATTGTCCAACCTCTTTCCTACTCCCATCGCCATTTGGCCACAGCGTATTAACCACTTCCGCTGCTTCACGTATAACGCACCTTACATGGATTCACTTTCGTTCATCATACTGATTCCCTAGCACTCACCCAATTCGTGGTTATCAGGAGGAGCATTCCCTCACGGTTCTGCTCCCGTTTGGCACAGTGCCAAACTTCGTTACATTGTCAGGCTCGCTTCTTTATTCAGAGCCTTAGGGTCGTCTGGTGATACAAACGGTTCACTCTTTTCGCGGTGAACAGCGCTTCATGCAACTTCACGTCGCACGGACAAAACTGTGTTAGTGGTTTTGCTAATTTAGTAAACCGTGGATTAACTTAGGTAAGTGAAAAGCCATCGAACCACGTTGAAAACGGCTTTAAAACATCCTTAAGAAGCGTCACAAATCCCACTCGTAAGCAACTAATTTTATAGTTTCCTTCGGTTAGTGTCTGTTATATTTCAATCCCCCGACTTTCTGCACCTTTCTTTTCTGAGTTACAGTATGACTGAAATTTACGCTCAAACACGCAATTGGCTCCTTTCACGCCCTAACTGGCAACAGGAGGCTGCGGAACGCCTCCTGAGTGGTACATATCTATCGGAAGAAGATATCAATCAACTTGCTGACTACGCTCAAACAGTGGAGGGACAAACTCCTTCAAACCATCGTATGTTCGCATCACTCGGTGTTGATCAGCATGCAAACACCCAACTTCTTTTAACTGGGATCAGCGATGTTTATGGCATGGAAAACCTTAAGGATGGTACTTCCATCGCCTTCCGTAAGCATGCACTCACGCTGGTTTTCGGCCATAACGGAGCAGGCAAGTCAACGTATACCCGGATCTTGCGCAAAGCGTCTGGTGCACCCAACGCGAAAAACTTGAAACCAAATGTATTTGAAGTTGCGCCTGCTAGACAGTCGTGCGTTCTTCATTACAGCAAAAGTGGTAACGTGCTTTCCACCGAGTGGAAATCTAACGCCACGCCATTAGCAGATTTGGCCCCGATCGATGTCTTTGATTCAGATGTGGCAACCAATTATCTGACGCAAAGAACTTCCTCCCCCTTCACACCAAGACTGGTTGCATTTTTTGAAGAGCTTGCTAATGTCACTGACCGGGTGAAAAGTTGTATCTTACAAAAAGTCACCGCACTGGAGGCAACGAACAAACTTCCAGCCCTCCCAACACAATTCATTTCAACTCAAATAGCGAATCACCTGAAATCGCTTAAGGCAGAATCTGACGACGCAGCGGTTGCGAACCTATTTTTCTGGAGTGATGCACACCAAACAGAACTTAACGCTATCGTTGCTCGGTTAAACACCGCCAACCCTGCCGAGGCTGCGCAGCAGAAACGAGCCTTACGGCAGGAGGTCTTGAAGCTTCATACTACGCTCAGCACGATCCAACGATCGTATGATACTGAGGCGCTCACTGAAATAAGAAGGCTCCGCCAGGCAGCAGTTGATGCTAGACGTGCGGCCAGCGAGGCAACGCGGTTCACCACCTCGAACTTTCCTGAGGTTGGTAGTGGAACATGGCATGCGATGTGGGAAGCGGCGCGGGCTTTTTCTGTCAGTGTGAGGCCAGAACATGCATTTCCGATGACTAATCCCGGTGACCATTGCGTTCTTTGTCATCAACCGCTCACCGTGGATGCAGCTAGCCGACTCCAGGAATTTGAACGTTTCGTTCAGGGGCAACTTGAGACTGCCGCCAAGAGCGCTGAAAAAGCGTACTTGGACACGTTGAACCATCTTCCAAACTTCCTTGAACCAGACCAGGCTGTAACGCTTTGCCGGGCTGCAGGATTAGAAACTCAGGAGTGGCAGGATTATCTTCGTGGAATACTGGAGCTTTGCCAATCCAATAAAGCTGCTCTGCGAGCCCATGAGTGCTCATCACTGGCGGCAGACCCTAATGCAAAAGAGACGATCCAGAGCTTAAGTAACTACATAACACAGCTAGGCAATGAAGCCATTCAGCTTGATGGAGATGCTGCGGGGTTTGATCGTACTGCTGTGGTTCGCCATAGGACTGAGCTCGAAGCCCGTCACTGGGCAAGCCAAATCCTGCCATCTGTATTTGTTGAATTGGCAAGGCTTCGCCAAATCGCTGATTTGAGGGAAGTTGCCGGAGCCATCAGCACCAGAGAAATCTCGATTCGAAGCGGCGTCGTTGGTGCACAGTTAATTACTCAGGCGTATATCGAACGCTTCAACGCCGAGCTTGCTTTACTCAATGCTGCTCATATTCAAGTCGAATTTGAAAAGAAAAACGATAAAGGAAAAATCTCCCACCGCATTCGACTAAAGAACGCTAATGGTAACCATGCGCTAGAGTCGGTATTGAGTGAAGGGGAACGTCGGATTGTCGCATTAGCTGCATTTATCGCTAATGTCTTGGATCGACCACAGGTATCGCCGTTCATCTTCGATGACCCAATCAGCTCACTTGACCACAAGTACGAAGAGGCTGTTGCGGCGCGACTGACAGCACTGGCAAACGAAAGACAGGTTATTGTCCTAACTCACCGCCTGTCTTTAATTGGCGCCTTTGATGAAAGTGCAGATACGCTCGGTCAAGATTGGAAGAAGTCAAACTTTCATCAACAAAGCATTGCAGCTTTCAACGGGAAAGCAGGCATCCCACTCGAAGTGGAGTGTTGGGCGACGAACGTTGGGACAAGTATCGATCTTCTTCAAAAACGTCTGAATCGAGCAGCCGATCTCGGTCAGACTGACCCGGGCATCTATTATCAACTTGCGCAAGGCGTCTGCAGTGAGTACAGAAAGCTGCTGGAGCGATGTGTCGAAGATGTGTTGCTGTCAGGGGTGGTTAAGCGTCACCGTCAGAGCGTGACGACTCAAAACAAGTTGCAGTTTCTGTCAGCCATCGACATGGGGGATTGTCAGTTTATCGACGAGAAAATGTCCGAGTTCTCCCATTTTGAGCACAGCCAATCTCTGGAGCGGGCAGGAGCGGTACCGGAACCTGACGTAATGAAAAGTCACTTGAACGATCTTCGAGTGTGGATCGCTGCTTTCAAGCAGAAACTTAAAGAATTGAAGTCACAATAAGTCAGCATGAAAAGAGAAAAGCCACCCTCCTATAAACTAAAATAGCGTCTATTTAAGAGTGAGTGACAGATCTTTATATACGACTGGTTAGATGCCAAACAACAGCGTACACGCCATATAATGGTGTGTACGTTTTTTATCCATAATAGATTAGTAATGTGATGTTTCTTAGATACTTTCACTCGTCCTTAATTTAAGGGATTTAAGAAATCACGACATATCAAATACTGATGCTTAGCGATTACAGGTACCTTTGCTGGAAACAGCAGCTATTAATCGAATAAGACTTGTTAGGGCAAACTCTTATAAACAGGATGTGAATGAGCTTTTAATCTAGATGGTAATGGGGCAAAACGCGCTGAGGGTCGTTCTCAGCGCGCTGTCGTTAACTTAATGTGTGTCTTACTTGCGGGCTAAGAAGCGTTCGTAGGAAATCCCATTCAGGTCAACACCAAAGTCCAAGCTGTCCATGCCTTGTTTCATTTGTTGTAAGCGCGCTTTGAGCGCTTCGCCGGAAACACGGTCGGGGTGGACGTACGTTTCAGTCGCGCCTTCTGGCTCCTCATAGAGCACACCAATCTTTTTAAGATCGCTGGTGTGTCCAACGATCATCTTGAGCGTGTACAACGGTAACTGGGATTCGCGCCACTTCGTCATAAAGCCATGACGAAAGCTGTGAAACTTCAGCGTTTCTTTGTCGGAGGGGTTCGCTACCCCGCACTTGTGCAGATAGCCTTCCAGTCGAGGAGACCCATCTTTCAGTTTACCGTTAATATTGCGGTTAAAAAACTGGCCGATGCGGTTGCTGTATTCTCCGCCTTTTTTCGTCAAGGTCGGGAACAGGCTCGATTGAAGATCACCGCCATGCTCCTTTAGAAGTGCCTCACGATAGCGCAGCAAGCCCATCTCTATCAGGCGCTCTGGAATAGGGAAGGTGCGCACCCCCGCGTCCGTTTTGCTTTTTTCGATCTGGATACACCAGATCCCTTCTTTGTTAACGAGGCTACCAAGGCGCAGTGAGCCGATCTCTTCCGAGCGCATGCCGGTGAGCAGGGCAATCAACGGGATCCAGAACTGCCAAACATAGCCTTTTTCCCTCGGTATTTTCTGATCCCCGTAGAGGTAGCCATCAATGAACAGCCTCGCTAAGTCGTCGGGCAGGAAGTTAACCACTTCTTTCTCGGTCTCTTTTTTGCGCTTTTTGGACGTGTTGAGCACGGATTTGAGATCATCTTTGAGGTAATGCTCGTTTTTGGCCCAGTCTAAAAACACGCGTACGTGCTTGAAGTGACTGTCGATGCCTGAGCCAGAGAGCGTGGGACCTTGCCACTCGTCAATAACGCGCTCAAACCAAATGGGGCGCTCGGTGACGTCTTGGGGCAGCTCAAAGCCCTGTTTATCGAAATTACGCGGAATGCGATGGATCAACTCGCGATAGTGGCGCAGGCGTGCAGGGGTCAGTTCAGACCAAGGCAGCTCGTGGCCCACGATGTCGAGAAAGCGCATCAAATAGCTCTGACGGGCTTCTTGGGTGTGTTTACCCTGAACGGTGTGCTGCTCTTCATAACGCAGGAAACGCTGCACGTACTCGCGCAGGCGCTCTGTCGCTGCAGCAGACTGACTGGTCATCTCAGCTTGCCTAGGCGCGTATTTCTGGCGCGTCGTACTCAGTGACATGACGGGGCGTACCGCGTCGTGCACTGGGTGGGATTGTAGCATTCGTAACTCCTCCACCGCGCCGGTTAGGCGCTGGTTTTGTTCCTTGAGTCGTTGATTTTCCTCGGTCAGTGAGTCAATTGAGCGTTGCTGTTTGATACGCTTGGAATGCATGTCAAAGATGACATCATTTTTTCTCACGACCTCCTCTTTTAGACGATTTTTTTCTTTCCAATGTGTCATTTTGAGTTTTAACTCGTCCAAGGTCACGTTGGAGTCTCCTTTCAGTACGTCCATATGCAAGGCACCACGTAAGGCTCGGGCGTGTGGGTAAAGCTGCATGTAGCGCTCTAACGCCAGTGTCTTGTCTCTGGTGCCCAAAGAAAGGGTCAGCTCCTTGGGAGCATTGGGGAGGGAACGAACCGCGGAAGTGAAGATCAGGCGAAAGTAATACACGCCATAGCGGTTTTGCATCAAATGAGGGAAATGCTTCATTGTTCGTGACACCATTTCGTGTCACCGGTTCCATCCGCCAGATAAGATAAAGGCCCGATTTATGTTTATAAATCAGGCCCTTATCTGAAATGGTGGAGCTGGCGGGAGCCTAACCCTCTCGCCTTGCAAGCCGTTGATTTCATTGATTTAGGTTGTTTGTGTTTATCAATGAAATCTAATTAGTACCGTATCTTAGTACCATTTTTTCATAGCATCAAGGTTGGCTTCGGTTCAGCTCCCTATTTGGGAGTTGAACCGAGGTTTGGGCTTTACATATTCACCTTCTGTTTCTTTTTCTGTCGAGCTACACGCTCAGCCATCGCAGCTTGAAATTTTTTCGTTTTCTCGACTCTTGCTATCAGAGTGCGTTTATAAGCTTTAATTTTTCCTGCATCTTGCTCTTTTCCCTCAAGAAAAATTTTGATCATGGCATCAGTCCAGTTGCGGCACTGCTTTAATCCAGTTTTTGAAATCCATGTTTTGTGCCAGATTTGGCTAAGGTGTTCACGCTGTTGGCGACCATAGTCACGTCTTTCTGATTCCGAGTAGCGGTGCCACTTTCCGTTGTAATAAGGTATATCGTTAAATAATTTCGTTTTTAATTTTATTTATATTTTCTATTTGTGTTGGTGACGTATTTTTTATTTTTAGTTCTTCATACGTTTTCAGTAGTCTATTTTTCTGCCGCTTCAATTGTCTCTCGTTACGCACTTCTTTTGCTTTCAACCACTTATCAAACTGTGTCTGCATCTGCTTGATGAGTTTTTCTATCTCTAATGCTTCAGTCGCTTTTTGATGTTGATATTGCCAAGTTGATAGTCTACGACCTTTTTCTATTTCGACTGATTCGTAAGTGCGATGATCGACCCCAACATGCTTAAGCATTGATTGATTGAATACTTGCTTTATTAGCTTTGTTGCTTTTTTTTGCTGGAGTTCCTTGAGAACTCGGTTGCAAACTACTTTACCGACAATTAGATGCACATGATCGCCACTGCCTTTATTGCCATCCTGAGCTTGCTGGTGCAATACAGCCCGAATTTGTTGTCTATATTGAGCGAACTCAGATTTATTCAGTTTGCAGAGCTTCGACAGTGCTAAACAGCAATCTTTTGCTATTGATTGCCATTGCTCCGTAGACGGACGGTAGCCTTTTGGTAATGTTAGGCAATACTCCATAGCGTAGCTCGATAATGGGCGACCGCCTCTGCGGTTATTTAGTTGTTGATTAAGCCTGAATTGTTCGCCTGCAAGAGCAATTCGGTTGGAGGTGCCAGCACAGCCAAAGAGTGATACGAGGTCTTCGGTGCATTTGTGGTTCGCATGTGTTTTATTGAGTAAGTAGCGTTCGCGCATCATTACGCCATCAGTACCGAGGCGTACTGGTTGTGTTGTTACAGTCCAGTTTTTAAGCATGAGATATGTTTTCTATAAACATAGAAAATTATTTTCTCGAATTCAAACAACTTAAAATCAACTGGTTATGCGGGGTGGTGGTTCCAGATAGGACAACGCTTCGCATTGTCACTGGCAAGAAGGGAGACCCTTCTTGACTACCCCTTCTTCAAAAAAATGCCATCGTTTGAATAAAGAAAAAATAATTATTACTCTTTAAATAAACGTTATGAAGAAAGAAATTTCGGCTGCAGTTTTAATCCAACTTTTGTGTGATTTAGAAGATCTTGAAATCACTAGTCTTGAGAGCTTAGTGCTTGAAGGAGCAATGAATGCTGGTTTTATTACCGAGGGTGATTCAGTGAAGAATCTTTACAGACGAGCTTGGATTAAAAAAGTGACTGAGCACGCTAATGATGCTTATAAGTTAGAAGATGTCGCAACTGGTGAAAATTTGGCTACTACGATCGAGAACGTAAAAGCACTATTGAAAGCGAGGGAGACTAAAGTTAATGACATCTTGGAGTTACTCGCTAAACAAGTATTAGATGCAACCCCAACGTACAAAAGCTAGTTTGATTTAATTTTGGCTTTAAATTCGATTCATTTATTTCAAGCGTCCGTAAGGGCGCTTTTTTGTTTCATGTCGCTGTCTCTATGAGATCGGTAGGGTATAATCTCCCCAATTTTCGTCAGATTAACTACAGAACTATGACCAACAACAACTTCTCTTCAACAGCCGCATTCCTTTGGTCGGTGGCTGACCTCCTACGTGGTGACTTCAAACAATCTCAATACGGTCGCATCATCTTACCGTTCACACTGCTAAGACGCCTTGAGTGTGTACTAGAAGAAACCAAGCCAGAAGTGATTGCTAAGTTTGAAGCAGTAAAAGCTATGCCAGTAGAAGCGCAAGAAAAGCTCCTGACGCACACCGCAAAGCTAAGTTTCTACAACACCTCAAAGATGGACTTAAACCGCCTTGGTGAAACAGGTGTCGCAAGCAACCTAGAGAGTTACATTCAGTCATTCAGCCCTAACGCTCGCGAAATCTTCGAGCACTTCGACTTCTTCAACACCATCGATAAGCTTGAGGAAGCAGATCTGCTTTACAAAGTCGCTAAACGCTTTGCAACCACAGACCTACACCCAAACACTATTAGCAACTACGGCATGGGTTTAGTGTTTGAAGAGCTGATCAGACGCTTTGCAGAAAGCTCAAACGAAACAGCGGGTGAACACTTTACCCCAAGAGACATCGTTCGCCTGACTACATCACTGGTATTCAGCGATGATGATAAAGTGCTAACCCAATCAGGCTTAGTGCGCTCTATCTATGACCCTACAGCGGGTACAGGTGGTTTCCTATCTTCAGGTATGGAGTATGTTCACGAGCTAAACGAAAAGGCATCACTATCGGCATTTGGTCAAGAGCTTAACCCTGAGTCTTACGCTATCTGTAAAGCAGATATGCTTATCAAAGGGCAGAAAGTCGATAACATCAAGCTAGGTAACACCCTATCAAACGACCAACTGCGTACCGAGAAGTTTGACTACATGCTGTCTAACCCACCATTCGGTGTAGATTGGAAGAAGATTCAAAAGCACATCAACGATGAACACAACGAGAAAGGTTTTGAGGGACGCTTTGGTGCGGGTCTACCTCGTGTATCTGATGGTTCACTGCTGTTCTTGATGCACCTTGTTAGCAAAATGCGCCCACAGCATGAGGGTGGATCTCGTATTGGTATCATCCTTAACGGCTCGCCACTGTTTACAGGTGGTGCGGGCAGTGGTGAGAGTGAGATTCGTCGCTACATCCTAGAGAACGACCTACTTGAAGCGATTGTCGCTCTACCTACCGATATGTTCTACAACACGGGTATCGCTACCTATATATGGATTCTATCAAGCCATAAGCCAGAACACCGCAAAGGCAAGGTTCAGTTAATCAATGCATCAAAAGAGCGTGCTAAAGCTGGTGGTCGAGGCCGCAGCGGTGGTGCTGAAATTGAGGGTAATGACGAGCATGTATTCTACTCAGCAATGCGTAAGTCTCTTGGCAGTAAGCGTAAAGAGCTAACCGAAGAGAGTATCGAGACTATCGTAAAAACCTACGGTCAATTTGCTGAGAACGGTTTTAGTAAGCTATTTGACTACAAAGAGTTTGGCTACCGCAGAATCACGGTTGAACGTCCACTGCAACTGGCTATCTATCCAAAAGATGAAGCTCGCCTAGAAGTCCTGCAAACTGATAAAGCATGGGCGAAACTAGATGAAGCACTACAGCAAGCAGTTCTTGATGCACTAACTTCCTTTGATGAAGAGAAGCTGCTATCTCGTGACATCTTCAATAACACCCTAACAGCAAAGCTAGCACCAGCGAAACTCAGTGCCACACAATTAAAACTTATCGTGAAGCACCTTGGCGAACACGATGATGCAGCAGAAGTATGTAAGACCAAAGGCAAGGTAGAAGCCAACCCCGACCTACGTGATAACGAGAACGTACCGCTAACTGAAACCGTTGAAGATTACTTTGCTCGTGAAGTGTTGCCACATGTTCCAGACGCTTGGATTGATGAAAGCAAGACCGATGAAAAAGATGGTGAAGTGGGTATTGTGGGTTATGAAATTCCATTTAACCGTCACTTCTATGTGTACGAGCCTCCAAGAGCGTTAGAAGCAATTGATGCGGATTTGGATGCAGTATCGGCTGATATTATGCAGTTGCTTCAAGAGGTACATTCGTAATGACTGGGCGTTATAAAGCTTATAGCGAGTATAAAGATTCTGGGATAGAGTGGCTAAAGGACATGCCGTCTCATTGGGAATTAATTAGAGCAAAGCATCTCTTTCAGAGGGTTCAACGTCCAGTTCGACCTCAGGATGGAATCGTAACAGCATTTCGTGATGGCGAGGTGACGTTAAGAAGCAACCGTAGAACTGATGGATTTACAAATGCAGCCAAAGAAATTGGTTATCAAGGCGTTAGAAAAGGCGACTTGTTAGTTCATGCTATGGATGGTTTTGCGGGCGCAATTGGGATTAGTGATTCTGATGGCAAATGTTCACCAGTATGTTCTGTATGCATCCCAAGAAAGAGCCATATGGTTGATCCAACATATTTTGGGTACCTTGTTCGTCAATTAGCAGTAACGGATTACATAACATCTTTAGCAAAAGGCATTCGAGAAAGATCTACAGAGTTTAGGTTTGCTGAATTTGCCAGCCTTTTTCTAGCTGCTCCACCAAAGGAAGAACAAAAAAAAATCGCTAACTTCCTCGATCACGAAACAGCCAAGATCGACGCCTTAATCACCAAGCAAGAAAAGCTGATTGAGCTGTTAAAAGAAAAACGCCAAGCGGTGATTTCTCACGCTGTAACCAAAGGACTTAATCCGCAAGCACCTATGAAAGATTCTGGTGTGGAATGGTTGGGTGAAGTACCTGAGCATTGGAAAGTGGCGAATATTGGACGAATCTCTGAAGTTAAAAGAGGGTCGGGTTATCAGAATATTGATATGGAGGTTGGTGACAACACAAGTATTAAAATGCTTCGTATCTCAGATATGCACGCGATCAAACCTGCATTAATCGTAAAAAATAATGAAGTAGTTAAGTTTACTGTATCTGCTGGGGATATTCTGGTTGCGGGAACAGGAGCTACAGCAGGCATAAGTATGGTAGTACCACCAGAGTGTTCGGGGTGGGTTCACAGCTATAACTCGATTAAAGTCAAAGTTAAATCAAATGTAGCAGAAAGTGAGTTTGTGCAACTATTTTTAACAAGTGATTACATATCTAAACTACTGGACGTATCGTTTGTTGGTTCAGCACAACCGTTTGTTGATACTAATGGTTTGAAAAAACTAAGAGTTCTCTTACCACCAAAATCGGAACAAAAATTTATTGTAAATCAACTCAAGGAAAAGTTACTGCGTTTAGATGCTGTATCAAGTAGAGCAGAATCACTTATCTCTTTAATGAAAGAACGCAAAACAGCCCTTATCTCAGCAGCAGTAACAGGCAAGATTGACGTACGTGATTGGGAGGTCAACTGATGTCAGATGCAGCACAGGAAAAAGTTTTTCAAAACGACATCCTTGATCAAATGCAGTCTCACGGTTGGCTGGTGGGTGAGTCAAACAAGTACAACAAAGAGCTAGCTTTATACACCGAAGACGTCATTGCCTTTGCTAAGCAATCGCAATCTGAACAATGGGACAAGCTAGCCAAGCACTACCCAGAGACCGAACGCAACCCAAAGGCTACAGCAGATGCACTACTAAAGTCATTAGAGCGAGAGCTAAAAAGCAAAGGGACGCTTTGGGTTTTGCGTAACCAAGTGAAAGATCGTGGTGCGAAGTTTAACTTTTGTAGCTTTAAGCCAGACCACGATCTAAACCCAGATGCTACCGCTCGCTATGAACAAAACATTCTGCGAGTTGTGCCTGAGCTAGTGTACTCGCCTAATGGCTATGATGGTCGCCTAGATTTAACGCTGTTCGTTAATGGTATTCCTGTCGCTACCTGTGAGCTGAAATCTGAATTTAAGCAGTCGATAGACAACGCCAAAGTTCAATACATGAAAGACAGGCAGCCAAAAGACCCAGCAACCAATAAGCCAGAGCCGCTATTAACCTTTAAGCGTGGTGCATTGGTTCACTTTGCGGTGAGCCAGTACAACGTAGCAATGACCACTCGCCTAAATGGTAAAAGCACATTCTTCCTACCGTTTGACCAAGGTACGAGTGATGGTGGTGCGGGTAATGAGCAGCCTCAGAACGAAAGCGAATACGCTACCGCTTACCTCTGGAATGAGATCTTTCAGAAAGACAATCTATTACTGATTCTTGGTCGCTATATTCACCTAGAAGTGAAAGAAGAAGAGCAACTAGATGGCTCAATCAAGACCAAAGAAACTATGATTTTCCCTCGTTATCACCAGTGGGCGGTAGTATCAACGCTACTGAACACGGTCGATATGGAGGGAACAGGTAACAAGTACCTGATTCAACACAGTGCTGGCTCAGGTAAATCTAACTCGATTGCTTGGTTATCCCATCAACTGGCATCAAAGCATTACTACACCGATCACCCAGAGCTAAGTAAGCAAACAGGTGATAAGGTGTTTGACTCGGTTATTGTTATCACTGACCGAACGGTACTGGATAGCCAACTGCAAGACACCATCTATCAGTTCGACCATAACGAGGGCATGATTGCTCGTGTGAACCGAGAAGAGGCGCAAGGCAGCAAGTCTAGCCAATTAGCAGGAGAGCTAAAGGCAAGCACCTCGATCATCATCGTAACCATTCAAACATTCCCTCATGTGCTTGAAGCCATCCGTAAAGACTCAACACTTGCAGGTCGTAGTTATGCGGTGATTGCCGATGAAGCACACTCAAGCCAAACAGGTACAACCGCTCGCAAGCTCCGTGAAGTGCTAATGGCTGAACAGCTAGAGGGTGATGAAGAATTAGATAGTGAAGATATGCTGCGCTTGTCTCTTGAAGCTCGTAAAGGCTCAAACAAGATCAGCTACTTTGCATTCACAGCAACACCAAAAGGTAAAACCCTTGAACTATTTGGTCGCCCTGAAGATCCAGACGCACCACTAAGCGATGACAACAAGCCATTGCCTTTCCATGTCTACTCGATGCGCCAAGCGATTGAAGAGGGTTTCATTCTCGATGTTCTGCAAAACTACACCAGTTATCGAGTTGCCTACCAATTAGCACACGACAACCCAGCGTCAGACCAAGAGGTAGACAGCAAGAAAGCCGCAACCAAGATGGCGAAGTGGGTTCGTTTGCATCCGCATAATATCGCCCAGAAAGTAGAAACCATCATTGAGCATTTCAATAGCAAGATTAAGCACTTGTTAGGTGGTGAGGCAAAAGCGATGGTTGTCACCAGTAGCCGTTTAGAAGCGGTGCGCTACAAGCTTGCCTTTGAAAAGTATGTCGAGAGCAAAGGCTACGAGAACGTGAATGCGATGGTGGCGTTCTCTGGTGAGGTCAATGACCCAAACTTACCCGAAGAGCAGTTCACCGAAAAGACCATGAACCCTAAGCTCAATGGTCGAGATATGCGTAAAGCGTTTGATACTGCTGATTATCAAGTGATGCTGGTGGCGAACAAGTTCCAGACGGGTTTTGACCAACCTAAGCTGGTGGCAATGTATGTCGATAAACCACTAAAAGGCGTTGAGTGTATTCAGACGCTTTCACGATTAAACCGAACCTGTAAGGGCAAAGATAAGACATTCGTTCTCGACTTTGTGAATGACCCAGAAGAGATTTTGAATGAGTTTAAGGTTTACTTCCAAACTGCTGAGCTAGCTGGCGTATCCGACCCGAACATTGTTTATGACTTAATGAATAAGCTTGCGGAAACGGGGATCTACCAATGGTACGAGGTTGAGTCTTTCGTTGAAGCCTACAACAGCAAACAAGCGAACCAAGCAAAGCTCGCTAACCTTTGTAAGCCAGCCGTAGACCGCTTTACGGTTCGCTATAAAGAAGCTACGCAGGTTCTTCAATCCACGCAAGCCGAGCTGTCTAAAGCCAAGCTCGAAAAGAACGACAAGGCGATAAAGTATTGCGAGAACCTAGTCAAGAACGCCAAAGAAGCACGAGATATTCTTGAGGTATTTAAGAAAGACCTAATCTCGTTCTACCGCTACTACGAGTTCACTTCACAGATCGTAGACTTCGATGACTTTGAGCTAGAAAAACTAAGTGTATTCGCTAAGCATCTACACCCATTACTTCGCCTAGATGTTGTTGAGGATGATGTAGACCTATCAGATGTTGTAATGACTCACTACCGCCTACACGAACAGCGTGAAGCCGACTTGCAACTAGGCTACAAAGTAGGTGAAGAGCAGAAACATTACCTTGCTCCAGCCAAAGAGGGTTCAGGCGCAACACCAAAAGACCCGAAAACCGAGCTACTAAACGAAATCATCGAACGCATGAATGACTTGTTTATCGAAGATGGGTTATCAGAAAACGATATGCTCAACTACGCAAACACCATCATGGGTAAGGTTGCCGAGAACGAAGTAGCAATGGATCAAGTGAAGAACAACACCAAAGAACAAGCGATGTTAGGTCAATTCCCAGAAGCGATTCAAACCGCCATTATTGAGAGTATGGAAACCCATAATGAAATGGCGATGAAAGCGTTGTCTGAGGAGTTGGTTTCAAAGGGGATTGCGAGCTTGGTGTTTGATATGCTGGTGAAAGGGGGAGGGAAGTCAGCAGAGCGTTAATCGCTTATTTTCGAAGGCTGGTATAAATTCAGCCTTTATTCATTTTCAATCAATATACATTCAGATTTGTGGCTGAAAGAAAAATAGTAGAAAGTGACTTAGATCTTTTAATCTAACAAATAATTGTCCAGAAACTTCACAACGGGCACTTTCTAACGAAACGCGTTTGATGTAATAAGAGAGGGGGGGCACGGGTGACGCACATATATATGTGCGTCACCCGTCACCCCCTCCTACTATCTAATCAAACGAGATCTAGTTCGAGCTGCTGCCCGATGGCGGTGATGATGTCGCCTTGGTGAGCTGTAGCCCCTTTCTGCTGAACAGAAACCAGATTTTGTTCTATCAGTGCAGTGAGAGCACGTTTGAATTTTTGATTGGTCGTGTTGGCAGACACTGCCTCTGTTTTGGGAAAGCAATGTGTGCGTAGCTCTTCTCTTGTACAGCTACCACCAAAAACTTCACGAAGGACGTTCAGTACAGGATTGTTTTCGTCATTTTTAGTGCTTTTCTTTTTTTTGAACGTTGCTGGCGTTAGCTGTGCCAGAGAAGTGATTTGCTCCCCATCCTCAGATGTAATACCCAATTTAATCGCTTGAAAATCAAAGATTACGTCATCTGCTTCCTCCGCATCTTTCATTTTTGTGTTGCTGAGAGTAGTCAATCCGGTTTTTGAATCGTGGCTGACCTGAAACTCGCAATCAACTGCACCATGCAGTGAAGAGTGTCCACGACCACCTCTTGATTTGTCTTTGCCACTATGGTGTATAGCTAGCACCGAGGCACCAGTAGATGTTTTAACAAAATCACAGCCACGAACAAATTTTCCCATGGCATCTGGGCTATTTTCATCGCCACTGAAATTTCGAGCGAGAGTATCAAGAACGATTAACTCAACTTTAATTTCATTATGTTTTTCAATCTCTTGGATAGCTTGAATAAGATTATTCCGTGCCGTCGCCTCTGACATCACTACTGCTTGCCCTAGAATGTAGAGTTGAGTTACTTGCTGACCAGTCTTAATCTCCCAAGCTTTAACACGTTTTGAAATGCCCATTTGCCCCTCGGCAGCAACATAGACAACGGCACCTTTGCGTGTTTTTTGATTGTGCCAGACTGAACCAGTTGCGATGGCACAACTGATATCAATAGCGATAAATGATTTACGAGCGCCAGATTGACCATACATAACGCCAAGTGATTCTTTGGGAATGAAGCCAGTTAGTAGCCATTGCTGAATATTATCGAAGCCAACAGAGCCGCGTGTGAATTCTAGGCTGCCATATGTAGAGACATTTTCGTTAATTTTTTTATTTGTCATTTTTTATAAATATATCAATGGTTAAATTTAGGGTGAGCGAAACCACTCACCCAAACATTAAGGTGAATCAAAACTAATATTTAACGGGAGTTTATGTTAGTGCTGGTACTGTGCGGGGAAGTCTTTGAATCCATTTTCCATGACAGAAAAAGTGTCATCTTCACAGATTAACCAACGAATTCCGGCGCAATACCAATCCCCAGAACCACTCAAGTATTCAACGCTCAACAAGTACGTAAGGTAGGTGCCATTACTGGAGAAATATCCCTTTTCTAGTGAGTGCGCGGTACGAATATTTCTGCTTGAGTTGTAAATATAACCATCGTCTTCACGATCGAATTCAGTCTTCATTAAACGGTCTCTTTACTAGCAAAATAAGGGCGAATATGCGCGGTATGGCTTGCATCGATCATGTTGACAATCGGCGCTAGCAGTTTAGGGCTATATGGCAAACTATAAGTATCAAAGGCCGTATAATTATCAGTATGACCTACAATGCATTCAATCATTTCTTTTGGGCAGCCTTTTTGCTTCAGTTCATTGATAAAGTTATGGCGGAAAGAGTGGGCATCAAAGCCTTTACCTAAACCTAGTTTTTTACGGCGACGTGAAAACCACTTAGATACATTATGTGAATAATATCCTTTTACTAAAGGTAATTCAGGAAATAGGCGACCACTTTTCTTTGACTTAACAAAAGTAAGGAATCCCTTTTTGATAAGATCTTTGTGAATAGGTACCACTCTAATTGATGATTTGTTTTTGATACGCTGACCATCAAACATTTTGTGAAAATGGAAACAGTCAATGCCATCAACGCTTTTAATGTCTTCAACATAAAGTTGGCTTACTTCATTTAATCTTGGGCCATTCAGGTTTAATATTAATGGGATCCAATAGTAATATGGATGAAGGTAATTGTGTTTTTGATAATCTTCCATTGAAAAAATGTTTGCAAGTTGTGTTTTATTAAAAGGGAAACGTTTTTTTTCTTCAAATTTTTTCTTTTTTATTAGTTTGTAAAAAACATTATCGCTAATGTGGTTGTGGCTTTTTGCCCAGCTTAAGAATGATGAGAAGTTATGTATATAACCCTCTAAAGTGCTATCAGAAATAAAAGGATATGGCTTTCTCAATAAGAGATTGGTTTCAACTAATTTAAATCCATTTAATCCCTTTAATGGCTTATACTTTTCTGAATTTGCAGGAAGGCGAGCCAAGCCATTTCTTATACATTCAGCGCCAGCACGATCAAGCTCACGGAGATCGGTGAACTCTAAGAAATGCAATGTTTTCAGAAGCATTTGGTGGTCTTGCATGATTGCTACTTGATTAGCGTCCTTTTCACGCAGGCGTTGCCCTGTGTATGCGTCTGCTAGTTCAAAAGATGTCATCTGCTTGTGCACTTTAAGGCTCTTAGGTACTGGGCGCTCAAGTACAATTGGAGTTGAACCCGATTCACCCATCAAGCACTGTTGGTTAATAATATGGCTAGCGATGTCGCCAGTTGAAAGCGTAGTTTGAAGAAACATTAGTACCTCGTTTGCTTATCTAATGTGTTTCGATAGAACTAATGTAAGGTGCTCACCGATTTGTTGTATAGTTTCTCACGCCCGTTTTTTATGGCATTTTTCTACCAAAGTTGCTTGTAAGTGATTGTTTGTAAAGATAATTTATTTTTTGTGTTTTTTTGGAAAAATGCACGAGCTAGCCTATTTACACTGACTTTTTAGTGCTTTTGACACAGGGGTGGCATCAATCATATTGATGACCTCTTTGAGTTGAAGAGTGTCTAACCGTTTGCCATATCGATCATAAGTGATGCTATTTTGAGCATGACCAAGCAGTTCGCCAGCAACGATATGTGAAATTTGTCGCTTCTTGAATTGAGTGGCAACAGTATGTCTAAATGAATGGAAATCGTGCCCTCTACCAAACCCAAGTTTACTTTTGAAGCGTCCGAACCATTTGGAGGCAGCAGTACCGAAGCCATCACGTGATTCCTTTAGTTCTGGGAATACTCGCTCATGCTGCACTGACCGCACGTATTCAATAAATCCTAGGTTCAGTAATTGATCGTGGATGGGCACTATCCGTCGGCTGGTCAGGTTCTTTAGCTTTTGCCCCTCAAACCTGTCGTCAATGCGTAGCAGCCAAATGCCGTCAACTTGGTAAACATCCGCTTTGTAGAGTTGGCAAAGCTCGTTAAGCCTTGCTCCAGTAAAATAGGCGAGCAATGGCAGCCAAAAGTAATAAGGGTGTCTGTGCTGATGTTTGGTGCGAGTGATGGCACCGAAAATTTTCTCAAGATCCGTGTTAGTGTAAGCCGATTTAGCTTCACTATCTCTCCGTGTTTTTTTGAATCGGATCGCTTTGAATGGGTTGACGTCGGTAAGCTCGTTCAATTGGCACCATTCAAAAAATCCAGACATTTTCTGGCAGTAGTCCTTGACTGACTCATCGCTTAAAGTCGGCAGTCCTAACTCGTTGTTTAGCTTGATCGAATCATGCCCTGAGAGTCCATTAAATTGTTTGTATTTTTTGAGGTTCGTTGGATAGTTGCGTAGGAGTGATGCCACCGCTTCAGCATCAGGACGTCGAATCGATCTCAATTGAGGCTTAGCAATAAGATCAAGAACAATCCTGCACTTGGCTTCTAACATCGTTGCTGCCTTAGAGGAGATATGCTCTGCTTTGTACTTACAAAAGCGTTCTAGCGCGTTATAACACGAGACTTCATTTGTTGATGCTGATTTTTCAGCCGAGATGGGGGAGATTAGCTGTTTCTTAACTGAACCTGCTGATGTTGGTGCCATCATCGTTTTACGGAGTTCAACTTCAAGCTCTAGGGCTTTTATCGTTGCTTCGGCTTTATCTGAGGTTTTCAGGGATCGTTTTATTTCTCGGCGGTCACTAAAGAGGTGACGATGGTGAGGGGGCACTTGGTAACGAAATTGCCAAATTCCGCTTTTTGAGATGTGTAGATAGCGCATGTTTTAGTACCAAACGTTAGTACAAACAGCCTAAACCCAAGTATCAAAGATACAAAAAGGGCGACAAATCAATGACTTGTCGCCCTTTCCAAACGTTTGGTGGAGCTGGCGGGAGTTGAATTGCACATTTAACTTATTGTTTTTGTTTTATTTTGTTGTTTTTGGTTTTGTTGTGTGTACCCATTTGTGTACCCATGAATGTTTGCTACCTGCAAAAAATACAGTTGGTGGATATAGCTGGAACACATAAAAAGGTGAAGACATTAGCAGAAATAATCTAAAGAATTTTCTCAAGACGATACCGCTTCACATACTTAATCTGAAGTTGCCCATGCTCCCTCTTGCTTATTCACTAATATTGTTGCTCGCACTGGAGTAAGCCTCATTAATTTTGAAAGTTGTAAATTATTTTAGGTAGTGATACTTCCATTTTCGTAGTCAATTTTGTTATCCCACTAACACACTTTAAACAAAAGTGGCTGGACTACGGCATAATTTTACACGCTAGCAGGTCCTCATCCAGCTGGGTATAGGTATCCCCTAGCAACGCAATCGATTTCAAAATCTCGTTGTACTGGTCCACTAGTTCAGGGAGTGAACCTTGAAGGGTTTCACGATGACCCTGTGCTGACACGCCTTGGGTATAGAAAATACAGAGAGTTAGTCACATCGAGTAAACAAAACTGACAGATTACATCCAGACTAATCTACTTCATCATGACTACCGGGGTGGTAGTGGACTTGCATTTTCCGCTTCAATCGCTATCTCGGACAAAATAAACGCCAGTGGGTTTTTGTTGTCTCCCGATAGTTCCACTTTCTGATTCTTACTCCATTGCTTTCTGTTACGGCATCCTAACCAGTATTCAATAGCACGAGTTTCAGGTGGAAGTTCTTCCATGTACTCTACGATGTCACCATTGGATAGTACCTTCTGTTTTTTAACTTGGGATCCAATGGCACGCTTATATAGCTTGCTAGCAACCTCTGCATCAGCTTTAAGCTTTCCATTTCGACGAGCTTCTGCAAAGTCAGGATATTTTTTCGCCCAGTTCTTAATGGTGTCACGGTTAACCTCAAAGAAGTCTGCTAGTTCCTGATCGGTTGTACCAAGCAGGCAAAGCTTATATACCTGCTTCGCGTACTCAGGTTGATACTTATTATTGAACGTGTTTCCTTTCGGCGCAGCCATCGGTATATCTCTTTAATATTAGTGATGTCTAAATTATACACTGTGCAATGTTGAATTAGAACACTCTAATGTACTGGTGGTGAAGTCTTGATGGTTATTGCAAACAAATAAATCAACGGATTGATTGAATCCGTAATGTCGCTTGCTCTATGGGTAAATGGCACTTTAACACACGTTGTACTTTAACTCCCATGTAAATCATTTTTTGACAGATATTGCTTAGAGTTGGTACTCCAAATTATGTAGTTCAGATAAGTTCCGTTTGGGCAAAATCTAGCTCATCACTACAGTTCATATCTTCGGATGCCATTCATAATAAAAATAGCCTCGATAGAGGCTATTTTCAGGTTCGCTAATAACTTAGCTTAGTGAATCAACGTCTTTAGGTTGTCGTAGCTATCGACAACACTGTACTTCACTTTCTTGTCTACAAACTTCTCATTAACGGTGGCGAAGAACTTCTTAGCACAGTCAATCTTAGCTTGCTCAGCCCCCTTAAGTTGTAATGACTGCATAGAGCCTTTCGTTTCAGCAACGAAGTAAACATGTTTTACCGCACCTTCTTGGAAAGCAATCGCCCAGTCAGGGTTGTAGTTGCCTAAAGGCGTTGGAATGAAGAAACCATTCGGCAGCTTGGCATAAACACTTACTTCGGCCTGTGTATCTAGCTCTTCAACAAACTTTCGTTCGGTCTTGGAATCGGTTACTACATAGTCGTAGATATGGCGCTTCAGCTTGTCGCCAGCATTAGAAAAGTCCTGCGAACTGTTAGCATCGAAGATGCTGCTATCAAATTTATCTTCGATGGTGTCGTAAGCCAAGTGCTCGATTACCATCGTCGCTTTTTGCTCGTTGATAAGCATCGCAGCCTTGGCGATGAAGTCTTCTGGGTTGTTTTTGAACTGCTCAAACACATGACTACCGATACCACGCAAAATATCGGCAACGGTGCTGCGTTTGAGTTTAGTTAGCTCAGAAACTTTACCTAGCAGGTCGTATTTTACGCCAGACTGTACTGATGAATGATAATCCGGGCTTTCACTTTCCTGTACCTTGAAGCTCTGACCAGACTTGAGTTGCTCTGCATCCACCTGGTCAAGCTGCTCACCGCGAACAATATTGAAATGCAGTTTCTCTACTCGCAGTTTTTCGTCCAGTACAGGTATGGCATTTCGAACAAGCTCAGATGAGTCAAATTCGACATTGAAAATGGCTTTGTGGTTGATACGAGCCCAAAGTTCCTGGAACTCTTTCTTGTCGAAGTTAGCATTCAGTTGATTGCGCTTTGCTTTGCGCTCATCGTCAATCTCAGGCAATTGCGCATCTGAGTATACCGAATCAACAAGCTTAAAAATCTGCTCAGCATAAGGCTGCAACGTATCAGGCAGAGGGCTAAGCTGTTCATCACGTTTTGCTTGATGATAAGCCTCACTAATACGGTCTTTGTCATCGGTGTAATCATTTTTAAGCAAATAACGATACAGCTGCTTCGCCATCTCCGATGTTACTTCGATATCACCCTCAGACGTTGTGAGTACCTTGCCTGTGAAGAACTTTTCGTCTGCCACTTTTGGTCTTGCTGAAAGTGAGGCACTGATATCTTTTTGTAGTGCACCAACAAAGTCTTTGTAGCTTTCGCTGGCAACAACCGTTAGGCGGTTAATATCATGAACAATCGAAGGATGATCAATACGCTCACCATCTTGGTTAACCGCCAAACGCAAGCCTCGACCAACCTCTTGGCGACGAGAGATAGTGTTATCACTGTGCTTCAAAGTACAAATCACGAATACATTGGGGTTATCCCAACCTTCACGTAATGCAGAGTGCGAGAAAATGAAGCGTGTAGGTTCATCAAAGCTCAGCAGACGCTCTTTGTCTTTCAAAATAAGATCGTAAGCAGCGACAGCGTTCTCATCGTTAGCCAAGCCGGCATCATCGCCTCTTGTTTTATACTTAGGGTCGATTAAACGCTTGGACTTCTTGTCGATAGAGAAATAACCATTGTGCGTTTGCGCGGTATCAATACGACGCAGGTACTCGCGATACTTACCTTCCGTTGGCATGTATTCGTTCAGCAAGGCTTGGTATTCTTCTTCAAAGATACGTGCATACTCACCCTTTTCGTCAGGTTGGTCATAGTCACGATACTTCGCTACCTCATCGATAAAGAACAAACTAAGAACCTTTATTCCTTTATCGAAAAGGCGTATTTCTTTGTCGAAGTGTGCTTTTACCGCTTCACGAATTTGCATTCGACGCATGGCCGATTCGTTCACATCACCAACAGCGTCACCCACCGTTAGCTCAACACCATTGAGGAAACTAACCGTGTCGGTCACAGCATTGATGTCTGAAATCACAAAGTTATCTTTATACTGCTCAAGGCCGTCAGAAAAGTCATACAGATTGTCGCCTTTACCTAACTTCCGGACGATGCGTTTGATGCTGCCAGATTTTAATTTTTGCTCAAACTCTATCCTTGCCACTGGTGGCTTGCTCGGTGAGATTTCGATGTTCTCTAGATATAGGTAAGCATTGGTTCCAGCTAAACCCTTGGTGGTGATACCACGAACGCTAATCTTCTTAACCAGCTTTTGGTTGTAGGCATCTACTGCGTCAAGTCGGAACACTTTGTTACGCTCTACCTTATGCGTGGCCGAATAGCGCAATATAAACAAAGGATTGAACTCTGCTAGCGATTCAAGAGTATTCTTACCCTCCATCTTTTGCGGCTCATCCATGATCATAATTGGACGGTTCGCTTTAATCACATCAATCGGGCGGCGGCTTTGGAAGTCATCCAGTTCTTCATAGATCCGACGTGCGTCTTTGCCACGAGCATTAAATGCCTGGACATTAATCACCATGACGTTGATACCACCATCGGAAGAAAAACTTTCCAGTTGATGTAACTGCTTGGAGTTATATATAAAGAATCGTGCTCGCTTTCCGTAGTCTTCCAAGAAGTGCTCAGCAGTGATCTCCAGTGATTTATGTACGCCTTCTCGAATAGCGATGCTAGGTACAACGATGATGAACTTACTCCAACCATATTGCTTGTTTAGCTCGAAAATCGACTTTACAAAGCAGTAGGTCTTACCTGTACCAGTCTCCATCTCGATATCAAAGTTCAGCTTACAAGCAGGTGTTGATATTAGGGCAGACGACTGAGGCAGGTTCTGGTGACGCTGAACCTGCTGCACATTCGTAAGAAGCTGCTGCTCAGTCAATTGAATATCAGCGTTTTTAAAGCCCGCATCATCCTGATCTAGTTGGCCTGAATACCCTTTTGCCACAGAACCAGGGTCAATACGATAACGGGTGGCGGAATCATTTGGTAACTGACCTTTAAAACAGTCGACAATCGCCTGAACGGATGCAGCCTGATAGCTCTGGTGTTTAAACTTAAGCTTCATACCGCCCCCTAAATTGACTTCACGTCAGTGGTTGGCGACAGTTGCTTGAGCACCTGTTCAACGTTGATCTTCGTGCTGTCAGAAGCAAAACCAGCATCACGGAATACCAATCGCATAGGCTCAAACTCAGCCAGTTGTTTAACAAAAGATTCGGTGATGTTGCCGCTCTTGTCGAAACAAGCGACCAGTGCATTATCCGCGACAAAGAACACTTTGTTGCCATCGATAGTTTCACAGCGGATAGGCAGAGTCAGGTCTACGCCCCAGTCCAGCATCACCTGGAACAGTAAGTCTTCTTCGGTACGATCTTCTTTGACGTTATCTACCTGAGCAAAGAGGTCTGCTTGGGAAATAGCTTCTGGATTGTAATAAACCTCGGCCATATTTGAACTATCAACTCTAAGGGACCTAAAGCCAACATCAATAATACTTTTGCATGTCCCGTCCTCCAGAATTTTCTGTCCTGCTCGCTTAATACGTTCTTTTGCAATATCCGCAATATGAGAGAACTCTGAATTAAAAACTTCTGACTTCTCATTGAGCTTCTCTGGGAGCTGTACGGCAATCCATTTTATGTTTAGATTTTTTTCGTAATTAAAGTCCATGATTGCATGTGCACATGTACCTGAACCAGCAAAAAAATCTAATACAATGTCACCATTTTTTACTGCATGCTCTAGACAATACTTTATTAAACCTATCGGCTTAGGAGTATCAAATACTTTCTCGTTAAACAAACTCTTTAGTTCAAGAGTTCCTGCTTCGTTTGCAAACTCACTTCCCATCCAGATAGACTTTGGCTTAATTCGTTTTTCACCATCGATCCCCTCAGCATAATCGATTTGAAAAATGTCATACCTTCCTTCTGCCCCTACTTTTCTGCAAGTTAGCTCTCGGATGCGATCTTTTGAAGTTTCAATACCCCATCTCCATCGTCCTTCTTCACCATCAGAAAGGTATGGTAGGACTTTCTGTGAAAAAACTTCTGTTTCCTCTACTGAAACTTCTAGTGTCTCTGGGTTAACAAAAAATGGGTAAAACATATTTGGTCGATCGGAACGACGCGCACTGTTACCCCTTTTTCTGAGTCCTTGGAGTCTATATTTTTGACCTCGGCTATCAGTTTCTTTGTAATCTTTTAGGTATTCAGCAGGCAATGGAACTCCATAGCTAATGAAATTTGTTTTCTTATAGACTACAAGATTGTTATGTGCTGTAGCATAATATTTATCGTCGCTTCGCCCTTTGAGGTTACTGACAATAGTTAGAATGCCGACTCTATTTGCAACTCCAAAAACTTCATCACACACAGATATAAGGTTAGATAGCTCGTTGTCATCTATGCTGATGAATATTACGCCATCATCGCGCAACATGTTTGCTGCTAGCTTCAACCTCGAATAGATCATGCTGAGCCAATCGGAATGAAAACGTCCATTAGATTCAGTATTAGAAATTAGTCGATTTCCTTCTTCGTCTTTCTGATTTGAGCGCTCTACATAAGAATCTACATCTTCGGCAAAGTCATCTTCATAGATAAAATCATTACCCGTGTTATATGGTGGGTCGATGTAGATCATCTTGACCTTACCCAAATACGTTTCCTGAAGTAGCTTTAACGCATCCAGGTTATCACCTTCGATGAATAGGTTCTCTGTGGTATCGAAATTCACGCTTTCTTCACGGCATGGGCGCAATGTTTTTGCGATAGGCGCATTGGCCGTTAACAGTGCTTCGCGCTTACCTGGCCAATTTAGTTGGTAGCGTTCTTGTGGACCCTCAACAATATTGCGTGATAGCTCTTGCTTTAGCTGGTCAAAATCAATGGCCTTGCGCAGTTTGCCATCTTCACCTTTGGCTTCAGTGATGCAGTTAGGAAAGAGCTGTGCCAACTTGTCGATGTTTTGATCGACTAAGTTAGAGCTGTGCATTTTCAGTTTGTCCATCGATAGATTCTCTGCTGTTTATTCGTTAATAATTCAATTCGACAAAAAGTCTTGAGTCACTCTATAGGCAGTGGTTGCCTATGCCTTAAATGTCTTGAAGTGATCGAATTTGTTGTTTCAACTGGTTGATCTGGCTGTTCATTTCAACCTTGCGATTAAATTGTTTCTCTTTACGTTGCTTGCCTTGTAACTGGGTCAGCTTTCCATTTAAGACGCTGAGCTCACTAATGCGGTTAAGTTGCTCATCTATTTTCTCTCTAGGCCTCGCTGGAACAGGCAGCAAGCTACGTAGCAACTCGGTATAGAGGCTGACCATATTCAGGACAACGGGTAGCTTTTGTGTTGCCTCAGTGCCGGATTCCTCCACCGGTACCGTCGTCCACTCAGAGCTGAAATAGTCCTGAACGACCATCATGTCTGTATCACGTTTATTGGCTCGTTTGTATGCCATTACACATCGCAGTTGTGGCCGCCTTTCATTGGCATTGAAAATGCGATAAAAAATATTGGACGGAATAGCTTTATCCAAGGTTTCCAGCACTTGCCTATCTAACGCATCACAATCAGCTTTAAGTTGAATGTCAAAGACCTGTATCTCAGGTACATCCCCATTTGCAGCGACGTTAAGCGTGTCGGCTGAGAGCTTGTAGCGCCAAGTGATGTGTTCCACCTGACTAACAAACAGCTGTCTAACCGCATGCGTAGGGCTGGCTTGTTGATAGATGGTCTCTTTAGGAATTTTTTGCCCCTGCTTTTTACCATACTGATCGGGTACGCCTAATGCTGCCGTTTCAGGAAACTGAAAAGGAATGAATGGCTGAACTTGTTCTGAATCTACCATAATGGCTTAAGCTTCCTTAACCACGATAAAGTTAATCAACTCGAAATCCTCTAAACCTGATATTTCAGCCGTCAACGCCGTAGTTGTGACACCACCAAACAAGCTGTTGATATCACTGGATTGTTTTACCTCCACCATAGAACTGATTGCTTGATCAAGCAGATTTGAATAAGTGTTCATATTACGACCATCCTGAGTGGCCTTGTTAAAGCTTTCACAAGTCTTTGCCGACGGTTCATGCTTACCTTTACAAGCCGCACGAACACGATCTAGCAATGGCTTAACTTGCATGTGATTAATTACCACCTCACCAGTTTCTGCCATAAAGATTAGGTAATATGGGTGCAAACGGTTTTGTTGATTGATATTAACGCTGTGATTGCGGTTTCGAAGCGCAAAGATGACACCGGGCACTAACCCTTTATCTGGTTCTGCCGCCACAACAGCATGCATACCATTTGGTGCTGTACGGATTTCACCGTTGACCTTGATATAGTTAAGCAAATCCATCCGGAATTCATTCAATCCCAAGTCAGTAATCGACACACCGGTTTTGACATCCTCTAGATCAATCACCTCTTCCTGTAGACGCGCTAATTGCTCCTTACGGTAGGCGACATCATTTGCTTGCGCCGAGAGCACGTTGTCATCACCAGTAGCTGTGATGTCTGAAATCACCATACGATTTTCAACCCGCTCTTTGAGGTTAATGTATTCATCCAAACTAATGTCAGGCCAATAGTTAACCAATTGGATAGCTTTGTTGTTTGAGCCTATGCGGTCAACCCGACCAAAGCGCTGAATAATCCTCACTGGGTTCCAGTGAATATCGTAGTTAATGAGATAATCACAATCTTGAAGGTTCTGACCTTCCGAAATGCAGTCGGTACCAATGAGTACATCCAGTTCAGCGGGTTCGCTTGGCAATATTTGAGCTTTCTCTTTTGAGCGTGGCGAGAACAAAGTGAGCAGACTCTGGAAGTCGTAGCTTTTGCCAATCGTTGATTTAGGTGAACTGCTGCCAGTGACTTTACCTGTATGCACCTGGAACTGATGATGAAACTCAGAGGCTAGATTGTCATAAAGGTAATCAGCGGTATCAGCAAACGCGGTAAAAATCAGTACTTTTCTGTTCCCGGGATTTAGTGGTGAATCCCATTTATTCAAAATGTGCTGCTTAAGATGTTGCAACTTGGCATCATGCTCAGGGGACAACTTTTGCATCTCAATAACTAAATCATTGATAAGCTCCAAATCGACTTTTAGATGGTGTTCCCAAGAAGGCAAATCCAGATCTGCGAGGTTAATTTTTACTTTACCACCAGTAGAAAAAACCTCTTCAAAATCGACTACATCTTCATCCCAATCAGCACTAGCAAATTCGTCAGCACGATCTTCATAGCCAACATCCAGTCCGCTACTTTTGAATGCTGTAATATTGCTTAACGCGTTTTCTAGTGTAGATTGAAGCCCTTGTAAGGTTAATCGGAAAGCATGCACTGAACTTTCCAAACGTTTGAGCAAATTTATAGTCATCAACCGCTGTAATGCTTTTTCGCGATCGGCCTGACGCAAAGTGCCTTTACCCCGTACATTGGTGTCGTACATATCTTCATATTTAGCAAGGCGACTAGGCAATATGTAACTAACTGGGGCATACACAGCCATCTTCAACTTAGATAATTGCTCAAAGATCTGGTTGAAATTTATAACATCCGTACGTGACGTTAATGGCGGATGAAATGATTTAGGTTTCATCCGTTCTGGGAAATGCCCAATGTCCGCTGTGTCGTAAAACGTTTGTATGTGTTTACGAGATCGGGCAATGGTGACGCTGTCGAGCAACTGGAAAAAGTCAAAATCTAAAGTATCCAGCAGAGCCGCAGCTGTACGATCTTCTGGTGATAAATCGGCCCAAGCATTAAATGATTTTTGGGCGCGTTTAAAGATCTCTTCAATGCTGTACTGGGTTCCAACTTGCTCACGCAATACATGTGACTCACCTTCATAAGCTAATGCTAATTGATTACGAAGATCAGCAAATTTATTGTTTACAGGTGTAGCTGACAACATAAGAACCTTAGTTTTCACGCCCGCACGAATCACCTTGTTCATCAGCGCCTGATAACGGGTTTCTTTGTCTTTGAAAACTTGATTATTGCGGAAGTTATGGGACTCATCGATGACGACAAGATCATAATTTCCCCAGTTAACCCGATCCATAGGTATACCAAAAGATTCACCACGGGTGCGCTGGAGATCGGTATGGCAAAGAACATCGAAGTTAAAACGATCTTTGACGAACGGGTTAGTCGTAAGGTTACGGTTGTAGTTGAGCCAGTTTTCGGCCAGCTTTTTCGGGCATAGCACTAATACTGATTTGTTTCGTAGCTCATAGTATTTAACAACGGCCAGCGCAGTGAATGTTTTGCCTAGGCCAACACTATCAGCGAGGATACAACCATTAAAGGTCTCCAGCTTGTTGATAATCCCCGTAGCGGCATCACGCTGATAATTAAACAGCTTGTTCCAGATCAAGCTGTCTTGGTAACCCGTTTTATCATTAGGTAAGACATCGTCACTAATATCTTCCAGAAACTCACTGAAAATGTTGTAAAGCAACTGGAAGTAGATGCGTTCAGGAGAGTTTTCCTTGTAGACCGTTGAAATGTGATTGATCAGCCGATCAGTAACATCTTGAACTTTTTCTCTGTCGTTCCAAAGTTGCTCGAACATTCCGAGGAATACAGAGGCAGTTGTTGGCTCGTCCATGCAAGTAACAATGTTGGATACTGCATTACCCTTTTGATAGCCCAGGTCGACGGCTGAAAAGCCATGTAATGGCTGATAAACCGTTTGAGTATTAGGCGACTCGACGGCAGCCAACTGCTGCATTGGGGCTCCCGTTGTGTTGGATCGAAACACGGCTTTGCGTCGAATCCAATCGGCACACTCTCGAGCAATTGCTTTCTGAGTCAGCTTATTTTTAAGTTGGATCTCAAACTCCGTACCGTAGAAGCTGCGCTCTCGTTGCTCTTTTGGAATATGGAACTCACGCTTTTCTTTTCTTAGCTTGTCCGATACTTCAGACTCTATAAAGGTAGGCGCGGTAAAGACAAACTCCAGCGACTCAATCTGCTCTAATTCTTCTTTGAGTGCTTCATAGGCGTAGATCGAGAAACAAGATGCCGCAATCTTAAGCTTCGCTCCTGAGTGCAAAGTGTGCTTAAGATCGTCGCCCAGTAGATCATTGATGTTGTCGATTATGCGCATTCGCTATCTCCAAAAGTTTGCTGCCAACGGACAAATGCTGGACGATGGCGATCTGTCCACTGGGAACAGATCACATAAGAGCAGCCATCACGCTGAGCTATTTTGGAGGTTGAATAGCGATTTCTGCCTTTTGCATCTTTAACGGCAAGTCTTACGTCTTCTGGGCGCGAAGACTTGGCTAGCTTGAGTACAGGGAATGAGAGACCGAACGTAGTTTGGCAATACGTCAGTTGAGTCAGGTTGTTGATCTCTGAAAATGGTAGTTTTTGCTCAACCAGATGCTGGATAGCTTCAGTTATTTCAGCGTTGGAGATCCGCGCTGCTTCCTGTGCTGTGTACCTAGAATCCCCTTCCAGAGCTACCGGAAATGGGAAACCTTGAGCCTGAATAGCCTTTGTCAGGAATACATTTATTGCGATCTCAATAGGCAGGCCGAGCTCGACGAAAATCTCAGACGCTTTTTCAAGTAGCTCAGGGTCTATCTGCGCTTTCATAAGTTTGCTATCCATACAATTTGTAATTTTTGTATATTAGCAAGTAATTACCCTAAGAACGATAAAAGTATGCACTGAATTGCGTCATTCTTTCATCAAAGGATGCTTTTCGATCAACCTTATATGATTCAGATAGTTTTTAGTAAGGAAAGTGCATATTAACTGTATATGAGTGAGTGTTTTCTCTGACTGATAAAGGGGCAAAACGTTTTAAGGATGAAATCTTGTACGGTGAGATATTCTCAAATCCGAGTGTATCAAGAATCGAATACTGGCATCTCTAGATCTGACCAATCCCATGCCAGAGTCATATCCCATTTTTTGCATCAGCCAAGCTAAGTTTCCAGTTTTAAAAATCGGATAAATTTCCGACTCCGATATGTAAAGTGGGGGAGGGGGTATAAGTGTTTGGTCCCCCCCCCTACCTAGAATTGGATGTGACGTTTGACTGGTTGCCTTACCTGTCAGTGAATAATGGGGGATAGGAGTCATGTGGGCTGTAGTGACTTTAGTGATAGTTTGAACCCACATGACATTGACTATTATAAAAAGAAAAAGTGAATTATATTTTTTCAAGAATAATCTATATACCCCTAAACTTTCACTATTTTCACTATTTTCACTATTTAAGCGCTACGTAAGATTTGTCCTATTCCAGGGCGGGTATCAACTAACGCATCGTAACAGGTGTAACCGTTATACCTTGTAGTTGCGTAGCCTGAACCCTCCATATGTACTTTGAACATTTGGCTATTAAACGGTTTACGATTGTTACGTTGACACCACTCTCGATAGATTTGATATGCGTGGGTCACTCGCAAAGGCAGTTTACCCATGCCTTTGTTACGGTGAGTGATACCATTGTCTTCTTCTGAATGAAGCCAGCTATTCACGCTGTTTCCATCTCGTCGCCATTCTGCGAGACATGCATGATGAGCAGGAGACAAGTATAGTCCAGACTCCAAATAATCGACTACTCCCTTTAATGCCCACCCTAGAATTGCAGGAAGCTCTTCGGCAAGAATCTCGTCTAACAAATTGGGATTGCGCTCTGATGCTGACTTAATGTTAGCAAAGTGAATAATAGCCCATCGTCTCCAGAACCCCTCAGTATGGTCTTTTGTTGTTAGGTAGAAATTTCCGTTGTACCAGTGAGCACAGATTGCATTTAACTGAAATACCTTTCCATACGGCTCTCGTGCAGTAATCGTATCTCCACCAGTAATCGCTTTAAACTGTGCGCTTGGTACAGGCTTTTCCTTATCAATTTCAGGAACTGTGTTAAGTAGCTTCCCTGCAAGTGCCGCAACGTTGTATGAGCAGTCTAAGTCTAAGGGGCTGACGCTAGTGCTGAATTCGTTAGGAATAAGGTACCCCAGCACACTTAGATATAGAGACTTACCGGAACCAGCTGCGCCGTGTAAAAACACTGCACGCTGTTCTTTCTGAAGTAACCCTAGTAGTGTCATTCCAGTGAGCATCTGTAGTTGACGGATTTGCTCTTTTTGATGGCAACCCTCAAACGCTTCCTCTTGCACCGACAGTAGCTTAGTTGGCTCCTGATCGAAACATGGTTTGATATCTACAGTAAAGCGGGCGCGATGCTCTGGAGATGGTTCACATAGTTTAAGCTGCTTACCGTCGACGTAGATAAAACCAATAGGCGTAACTAGTCCTGCAGGCGCGTTGTCAAAAAATGTTTCATCAGCAACGGAGTCATAAACGTGGGATGCGATGGCTTTGTAATCACTTCCTCTGCTACATAGAGGTTCATCAGCGTATAGCTTTGCGACTTCCACACCAACTGTTGCCAACGGTGTAACTGTCCAGATCCCAGTATCAGGGTCATAGAAATATAGCTTTCCGCATGCACCGACTGGCTGAGTCTTGCCGAAACGTATAAGGTAACTTTCTGCAATCTGGCTATGAGTAAGATCTGGCTTTTGATCTCGTTTAATAGCCTCACCAATCGCCTTACGAATATCGCCCATATCCGCACCAGAAATTACTTTAAGCTTCTTACGCATCCCTCCTTGCTGCACAAGTGGGGAGGATTTGATCATATCAATGGCGCAATTAAAAGCCTCTTCATTAATTGGATCTTTTGTTAGAGCCTCAATGCACTCGTCAAAATTATCGAAGGTAGTTGGTGGTTTTACCATATTATCCGTAAGTGCGCGTAGAGCATCCTCTGCCGAGTTGTTACAACAGAAGTCATTCCAGTCAGTACCATTATCATCTGTATCAAACAACGGGGAAGTGTAAGCAAATTGGTGGTTCTCTAAGAGCTGCTTAGCAACCTCAAGCCCTTTATTCCCTTTACCTTCTTTTTCCTTCAGGTGGTCATTATCAGCGGCGATAACGATAACGCTTTCTGGATACTGCGTAACAATGGTTGATGCAACGTTTTCAAGGTTGGACGCAGTAAAAGTGACAACAACGGTTGCATTGGTCAGTTGATGCAGGCTAGCACCAGTAGCATAACCCTCACATAGGTACACAGCTTCGGTCGTTCCCGAGAAGGTAAAACGGCCTCCAGTCATCTTCCCACCTTTCATAAAGAACTTCTTACCGTCTGCGGTAATAGCTTGCAGGGATTGGATCACGCCGTTCTCGCCATAAAGTGGAATTAATAAGACGTCACGCAATTGAGTAGTGCGTGAATCATCCATGAAAAAGCCACAGCAAGAGATTGTGGGCATGTAAGCGATGTCACCATGCTCAGTGATTTTCTTCGCTGTCAGGTATGAATGTGAACGAGGTTGATGAATGGCATTTTTCCATACATCATTCGCATATTGGGCACGGTCAGTATAGACCTTATCTCGCGGCACCTTCGCTTCTTCTTGGTAACGTTTTATGATGGAACGCTCTTCTTCCGTTAGCGTGGAAGCGTGTTTCGATGTCCATGTTGAATAAGTTCCAGTACGCCAGCAGCCAAAGAACCCAGCATTAAAGCCGTTTGGGTGAGAGAAAAAAGCATAGTAGCCAGAGGTATCATGGCTTTTCCCGTTGCTGCTGAAACGGTGAATTTGCCCATCATTGATAATTTCTTTTGGAGCCGTTAAACCAGCATCGGTAATAGCCATAGTGAAGCCTGAAAAATGATCAAGAATTAGCATAAGTATAAGTATTCCATTGCCTAATAATGAATCTTCTGCCGCCATTTGACGGCAGAGGGACCGAATGAGGGATTGCTGATTAACGTGTAATCAATGTTTCTTTCAAGAAGGCAACTCCACGACGCTTCTTGATGGCGTTGATAACTGCAATATCGTGTTTGATAGACGCATCTTCTTTCTGCTTTACGAGAGATGCATGGTACGCGTCAGGGGAGTGCTGGTGCGCTTGAATATCACCCCAGTTAATGTGCCAGTATGCAGGCTGCCCCTTCTTCTCAGGTTGGTAAGATATGTTGATGCGAACCCATGGCTTCTGAAGCTGGCGAATGATATCGTCGGCAGACTTGTTCATTCCCGCTGGGATAAGGCTATTTAGCTCGCTCTTGGTAAAGCGTTTACCCTGCATCATTGCATTTAAAACGTAATTGACGATTTCGAAATACAGGCTGTGTTTAATAACAGATTTCATTATTTACCCCCTTCCATGAAGAACGAACGTTGCTGGATGATGTCTCCAACCATCGACTGAATTTCATCGTCTGAGTATCCGCAGATACGAGCAGCAATGACTGCTTCAATTTCATGGCTGAGCCATGCGACAGAGTTTGGTCCGATGTGGATCTGGCTAGGAAGGAGACCGTCTTTTACTTGGCGGTAAAAGCTGGCACGAGATAAACCCGTTAGAGAAACTGCTTGTGGTAAGCGAAGAAGGTGTGTTTCAGTTTTGTTAAAAAAAAGACCCATTGAATTTTCCTTATATGGGGTGATTCATCAGGGTCTATTTTTTTAGAATCTCACTTTTTTTACTTACATCAGACTTTATTCTATCTGGTGTAAGACATCAGAAATAAATTTTGATATCATTTCAGGTTTTTCTTTTTTTCTTTGTTTTTTTACTGTTATCGCCACTCTTTCATTGGAGTGCGAGATCCGATTGGTGTATTGAGCAATCAGATTCTGTACCACTTCAATGCCACTCATAATATCTGTGCATAACTCTTTCTGAATGAGGCTCTTCACATGCAGTGACACCTCAACTGAAGATTCAGACAAGGTTTGCGATGTAATACTTTCAAGTTTTGAGGCATATTTTTGCGATAGATTATCGTAGAACGCTTTTTTACGATGCTTAATCATTCGATCATAATTTTGACCTGAGTCAGTGACCCACCCGAGAAGAATGGCAATGTCGAAGTTACTTATCTCAAGGAAGTCGCTGAGATAAGTGCATATATATTGACCGTTTATGTCCTGGGGCTCTCCTGTTGGATTCTGAAGTAGTCCCAGCTGAGTGAGCCAACTGTTGAAGTTGTCATTGTTAAATGTTTGCTGGTGTCGCAATAGGACTTTAGCCAGTTCGATATTCAAGGGGTCATGATCATCATTACGTGTAAATAGAGACACGCGAGCTCGAACTTCGCTCGCTTCAATTGGTTGCCCATCGATGTTTACCACATATTGGTTAAACTTAAGTTTGGTTATAGTGACACGCTTAAAAGCGTGCATGTCTGGAGAACAAGTCGCCATGTTATTTTACTTCCTCAAATACAGCTGAGCTGATCAGTTCACTCCACCACGCCATCATTTCTCGGCGACGTTCAATATATTCCGAGCGGTTATATGCTCGGCGAACTTCGTTTTTGTCTAAGTGAGCTAGTGCTGTTTCAATAAGATCAGGGGCAAAGCCCTTATCATTAAGGGTTGTACTAGCAAGCGCCCGTAAACCGTGAGCGACGAGTTGACCGCCAAAGCCCATTCGTTTTAAAGCCATGTTGGCCGTTTGAGGGTGAGTATGCTTCGTGTTGTCACGATCGGACGGGAACACGTATTGGCAGTGTCCACTGACAGGCTGCATACGCTTTAAAATTTTGAGTGACTGTGCAGTAAGAGGGACACGGTGTTCAACGCGTTTTTTCATACGTTCAGCGGGGATGATCCAGAGGTTATTGTTGAAATCAATCTCACTCCATTGAGTCCCAGCAGCTTCACTAGGGCGTGTCATAGTGTGCAATTGCCAGAGTAAGAGATTACGCGTAGTCAGTGTGATGCTAGCGTTGTAAATACGCTCAACAAGCTCACCAACACGTTCCGGTGGTAGAGTCGCCATATGTTGTTTTTTTGGTGCAATAAACGCAGCTTTGATATTCGCTAGAGTATTAAAATCAACAATTCCGGTATTCGTCGCGAAGACCATAATTTCATTTAAGCGCTGACAAATGCGGCGGATAGTCTCGAAGTTTCCTTTGGCTTCGATAGGCTTGAGTGTGTCAATGACATCACGTGGAGTGATATCCCCGATAGGCTTGTTACCAAGTTTAGGGAACACATGGATCTCTAGTGAGCGCCATGCATCTAATGCGTAGTCGGCTGACACGGTGGTTTTTTTGATTTGCATCCATTGTTCAGCTGTAGCAAACAAACTGTGTTGTGCCGCCAATTCATTCGCGTTGATTTTCGCTTGAATAACATCCTGTGGATCATTGCCAACAGCGAGATCACTCAAAAACTGTTCTCGCTTCTTACGAGCGTCTGCAAGCGTGATAGCAGGATAGCTACCAATTTTAAGGTTGGTGCGTTTGCTGGTGCTTGGCTTTTTGTAATGAAACAGCCAAGTTTTGGTTCCGTTAGGTTTTACACGTAAGCGCAAGCCATACCCATCGCACAGAATAAACTCTTTCTCTTTGGGTTTGACCTTATCTACTTGTGTTGGAGTCAACGGTTTTACTGATATCGCCATACTCTATCTCCTTATTAGCGACATTCTTTGGGTGCATGGGTACACAATTTTTTAGACACACGACCCTGTGTACCTTCCTGTGTACCTATTATAGAGAGATTGGGTGAGATGGGGCAATATGCTTAGATACAAGAAAGCCCGCCAGGGCAATGCCTTAGCGGGCTTTCTGGACGCCCTAGGACGTCTTCGTATACGAATTTGGTGGAGCTGGCGGGAGTTGAACCCGCGTCCGAAAACCTTTCATCATTGGTACTACATGCTTAGTCGATCTTTGAATTCACCATCTACCTGCGAACCGACACGCTAGTAAATGACTATCCTGAATTATAATTCGCCGTTCATCTCTCAGGCGGGAGAATCCGGGCTAGCGCGTTTGGGTTTGATCTCTCGTTATTCCCCGTCTTACGTGCAGAAGCTAGGGCGAGAGAGCTCTGAGCAGGTTATTAAGCTGCTAGTGCGTAGTTTTCGTCGTTTGCGACTATTTTTTTGCGGCTTTTTACGTGGCCAACCGCCCCACGGCATGCACCTCAGACTTCTGAATTCCCGTCGAATCCTAAATCAGCCCCGAAGTGTTCCTTGCATACTACCAGAAAAGCGTTACTTGTCTAGCTTTGCAAGATTAAGTGCTCAAGATTAACGCAAGTTACTTTTCATGATACGAGCTTTATCTCGAGCCCAATCTTTTTCTTTCATATCAGTACGTTTATCGTGTAGCTTTTTACCTTTTGCTACGCCAATTTTGATCTTCACCCAAGAGCGAGACCAATACAGCGCTAAAGCGGCTAACGTCATACCTTCACGGTTGATGCGACCTAGAAGGTTGTCGAGTTCTCGACGACTCATTAACAGCTTACGTACTCGTGTCGGGTTGGCGACAACGTGAGTTGATGCTTGATTAAGGGGAGTGATCGTCATTCCGCTGACAAAGGCCTCTCCGTCACGCATGAACACATAGCTCTCTGCGATATTGGCTTTACCTTGGCGAAGGGCTTTCACTTCCCAGCCTTGTAGCTCCAAACCGGCTTCAATTTCATCATCAATGAAGTATTCGTGGCGAGCTTTTTTGTTCAGCGCGATAGTATTACTACCCGCTTTTTGTTTTGATTTTTTCTTTGCCATAATAGCCTCATTATACGGGTTGGATATCGGATAGGAAATCCTTTTATTTGCGCAATTGCCGAATAAAAGTAAAATTGGCTCATGCCTTTAACATTGTACGCGTATCGATAGGAGTGTATATGAAGCAAATCAGCCGTTCTGCCTTGGTGTCTTTTAGTGCAGAACAGATGTTCGCTCTGGTCAATGATGTTTCTAAGTACCCTGAGTTTTTGCCTGGTTGTTCGGGGTCTCGAATCATTGAGTCTTCGAGCAGTGGTATGGTGGCTTCTGTCGATGTGGCGAAAGCAGGGATCAGCAAAACCTTTACAACGTCGAATGAGCTTATTTCTGGTCAGGCGATCATGATGAATTTGGTCGACGGGCCATTTAAGACTCTGCGTGGTGGGTGGTTCTTTACGGCACTTGATGAGCAAGCATGCAAAGTTGAATTGAAACTTGAATTTGAGTTTTCAAGCAAGATGATTGAAATGGCTTTCGGTAAAGTTTTTAACGAGTTAACCCATAATATGGTGAATGCTTTTACCAAACGCGCGAAACAGGTATACGAGTGCTATGAGTATTGAGTCGGATATGATTCACGTTGAGGTGGTGTATGCACTGCCTCATGAGCAGCGTGTGTTCAATTTGGTGGTGAATAACCATACGACGGTTGAAGAGATCATTCGTCAGTCTGGTGTGCTTGAGCTCTACTCTGAGATTGATTTGAACAACAACAAGGTGGGTGTTTTTAGCCGTAATGTTCGCTTAGATGCGACGGTACGCGACAAAGACCGTATTGAAATTTATCGCCCACTGTTAGCCGATCCAAAAGAGATTCGTCGTAAGCGAGCGGAGCAGGCGAAAGCCGCCGGGAATGCGGACCATGTGACTGGCGGCAAGCCGAATACACTGCGTAAGAGCGATTGAGGCTTGTAAGAGTCACTTAATAAAAAAACCTCCCATTGGGAGGTTTTTTGTATAAAAAGGTCGGTTACTGAATCTGCTCGTAAAACGCGTCGCTTTTCGGGTAGTCACCAGTAATGTCTGCCAGTGTCCCTTGCTCGTTAAATTGTACGATAAGGTCTTTTTGCACTGGGTCACCGTGGCCAGGGGTGTGGTGGTAAATGTAGTACCAAGTATTTGGGTAGCCATTTTCAATCAGCATTGGTGAGCCAAGAACGAAGCGAACCTGTGCTTTAGTCATCCCAAACTTTAATTTATCAACCGCACTTTGCTCTACATAGTTGCCTTGGTTGATATCAATACGATAAACCAGTTTTTCCAATACCGAACATCCTGTCAGCAATGTCATTGCTAATGGTACGGCAACTAACCACTTCTTTAATTGCATAATAATTTCTTAGTAACCTTTAAAATACTGCGCTGATAATAAACAAGCTCGACGCAGATGTAAAAAACTATGCGTCGTATGGTAGGGAGTCAGACAACGAATTTTGAGTTGAGTTGCATTTATTCACTGATTTTGAACGGTAATTGCCGGAATATGACGCATTAATGTGCAATAAACAATGAAAGTGCAGAATAGGTAACGTGGCCGAGGTATAGAGCCATTGAAAGGCATCAATGGCTCAAAGTAAGGGGGGTTAAGCGGCAATAAGGAGTTCTTTTGCGTTTGCTAGTGTGGAATCCGTAATGTGGCTTCCTCCAAGCAGACGGGCCAGTTCCGCTACGCGCTGCTGTTCATCTAAGGCTCGCATTTGTGTCTCTGTTTGGCCGCCTTTGGTGTGTTTTGCAACAAACATTTGTTGGTGGCCACAACCTGCGACTTGCGGTAAGTGAGTCACACACATGACCTGAGTAGACTCGCCTAATTTACGCAGCATTTTCCCCACGACCGCAGCGGTTGGTCCACTGATACCTACATCGACTTCATCAAAAATCAGACTTGGAGTATCGACTTTCTGTGCTGTGATCACTTGGATCGCTAGCGAGATACGTGATAACTCACCGCCAGAGGCCACTTTCGCAATTGGTTGAAGCGGTTGACCAGGGTTGGTTGAAACAAGAAAGCACACGCTGTCCATTCCTAGTGGTGACGGATGCGTGTTTTCGTTACTTACTTCGATGCTGAAGACAGCCTTTTCCATGCTCAGTTCATGCATGCTTTGTGTGATCAGCTTGTTTAACTCTTTCGCGTAGCGGCTGCGTGACTTATGTAATTTTTCTGCTTGGTTTAAGAAGCTTTGGTATTTTTGTTCGACTTCTTGTGCCAGCTCATCCAGTCTTTCATCTGAGCAGTCTAATGCTTCTATCTGAGCAAGAAGATCTTGATGATGTTGGTAGAGCTCGTCAGGTATAACATGATGTTTGCGCGCCATCGACATGACTTTAGAAAAACGCTCTTCGACATAAGCCATACGACCCGGATCGACGTCAATGCCATCAAGGTAGCTGCGGAGTTCATTTTTGGTCTCTTCCAACTGGATCATCGCTTCAGCGAGCATGTTTGGTAGCTCTGCGAGTTTTTCATCCAATTCTGCTAGTTGAATTAGGGAGTGATTGGCCGATTGCAAAATACCAAGCGCATTGACTTCTTCACCTTCGTAAATAAGTTCGATGGCTTGTTGGCAGGTAGTGGCGAGTTCACCGCTATTGGACAGTCGTTTGTGCTCTTGTTCGAGCTCTGAAAATTCTTCTTCACCTAGCGATAACTCATTTAGTTCTTTGATTTGATATTCAAGCAACTGCTTTTGGGCCTGGTTTTGCTGGCTGTTTTCTTTTAGCTGCTTGAGGTTGTTGTCTGCCTGACGCCAATGTTGGTAGGCACTACGAGTGCTTTTCAATAAATTTAGGTGCCCTGCATACTGATCGAGCATGACCATTTGATGTTCGCTCTTCATCAGTTGATGATGTGCATGTTGGCCGTGGATGTTGATCAACAGCTGTCCAAGAGATTTGAGTTGTGAAAGTGGGACTGGGCTGCCGTTAATAAAGGCTCTTGAACGGCCTTCTTTGGTGATGATACGGCGTAGAATGCACTCACTGCCATCAAGCAGGTCGTTATCTTCTAACCACCGAGATGCGTGTACATTATTGTCCAGTAAAAAGGCTGCGCTGACTTCGGTTTTTTCTTCACCTTGTCGAACCATTCCTGCGTCGGCTCGTCCGCCTAAGCATAGGCCTAATGCATCGATAGCAATAGATTTACCTGCGCCTGTTTCACCTGTAATGGTGGTCATGCCCTTAGAAAGCTCGAGCTGTAAAGACTTAACAATCGCAAAATTATTAACACTTAGATGAGCCAGCATTTTTATTTACCTGTATAACCGAACAATACTGTATAAGAAAACAGTATATACTGTTTCTTTATACAGTAAAGTGATAAGGTGAAATTTGTGAGCGATTTCATTAATCGCTTTATTGCTGATATTAAAAAGAAAAACCGATGCACATGCATCGGTTTAGAAGAGGTATCAAAACAGTTTGCTCGACCAGCCGAGTTTGTTTCGTAGTACGTGATAATAACTATAGTCTTTTGGGTGGATCAATTTGAGGACATTCGGGCTTTGGTAAATATGAATCTCGTCACCAGGAGAGACAGGCAAAGATACTTGGCCATCACAACTGACTTCTTGAGAGCCTCTGTTTTCAGGCGAGACGATCAATTTGATGCGCCGTTTACCGTCAACCACTAGTGGTCGGCTTGAAAGGGTATGCGGAAACATGGGTACCAGCGAAATGGCATTCAAGCTTGGAGATAGAATTGGACCGCCACCAGATAATGAATAAGCCGTTGAACCCGTAGGTGTTGAAACGATCAAGCCATCTGCGCGCAGTGAAAATGCAAAGCTGTCATCAATGTAGACTTCAAACTCAATCATATGCGCGACTTGGCCAGGGTGTAACACTGCTTCATTGAGGGCTGCATTGTGGCTCTTTATCTGGCCATGGCGATGGACTTCGGCTTCAAGTAAAAAGCGTTCTTCCTCTATATACTCGCCGTTGAGTACGGTTTTTAATGCAGACTGGAAGTCATCTGGATTCAAGTCGGTAAGAAAGCCAAGATTCCCTCGGTTCACACCAATGACAGCCACGTCAAATCGCGATAGGATACGAGCAGCCCCCAACATGTTGCCATCACCCCCAACGACAATGGCAAGATCGGCATTTTTGCCTAGTTCAACTAAGCTAGCAAATTGGCTTTGCGGGATTTCGTCTAAAATGGCAGCAAGGCGATCATCGATAAAGACTTGGTAACCTTCGGATGTAAGCCATTCGTATAACTCTCTATGAGTTTGAATTGCCTGCTGATCTCGTGGTTTTCCGATAATCGCGATCACGTTACATGGGTTTTTCATAGCATTTCCGCATTAAAGAGGCTTGAATCAGGAATCTTCATCCCCATAATAATGGCAAGTTACCTAAATATGCGAATTTTTATGTGGTTAAAGCCCACAAAACGTGAGTGGCTTTAAGGACATTAAGTTGAATTCTGGAGATATCATGAGCAACGAAGAAAACAAAGTTACAGAAGAAGAGCTTGATCAAATCATCGAAGAAGCTGAGAAAGTCGAAGCGGCAGCTCAAGAAGCTGAAACAGAACTTGAAGAAATTGGTGATGAGAAAGACGCTAAGATTGCTCAACTAGAAGCAGCACTACTGTCTAGCGAAACAAAAGTGAAAGACCAGCAAGATGCGGTTCTTCGCTCTAAAGCGGAAGTAGAAAACATGCGTCGTCGTACGGAGCAAGAAATCGATAAAGCTCGCAAGTACGCTCTGAACAAATTCGCTGAAGAACTGCTTCCAGTTATCGATAACCTAGAGCGTGCGATCCAAGCTGCAGATACTGAAAGCGAAGCGGTTAAGCCTCTTCTTGAAGGTGTTGAGCTTACGCACAAGACATTTGTCGATGTTGTCGCAAAATTTGGTTTGAAAGAGATCAACCCAGAAGGTGAAGCATTCAACCCAGAATTCCACCAAGCGATGTCTATTCAAGAGAGCCCAGATCACGAATCAAACACAGTGATGTTTGTGATGCAAAAAGGCTACGAGCTAAACGGCCGTGTTGTACGCCCAGCAATGGTAATGGTTGCTAAGTGATAAGATAAGTCATTGATGTATCTATATTAAAATGCCCGCTATTCAATAGCGGGCGTTTTTGTTTCAAACATACTCTCAAGCATATTCACTCCTCTGAATATGCGATGAATTTGAAATTTGATCCTCTTCAAAGTTTTTCTTATTGGGAAATATTTTTCTTATAGGATACATCCTTTCTTTATATTGCTTACTTATGGAATGCTGTGTGTATAAGTGGCTGTTCTGATCTTTCTTTGGGATTTAATTCTGTATATGAATGTTGAACTAGAGATTTACTTTTGATGTTGCTCATTTACATTTCTGTAAAGAAAGTCTTTATTTCGTAACTCTGGCGTGTATTATTCGTGAGATCTGCCATAAAAATTGGCAGATGTAACTATAAAAACATAAATAGCAAACACAACATTTCGGAGATTTATGATGGATAAATCGCTTTCTAGTAAGATTTTTATTGGTTTGTTCGCCGGCCTTTTGCTGGGTACAGCTATTCAGTACTTATTTAGCGGTATTGCGATTTTTGATACCTATATCCTAGGTGCGGCAGAAGGGGCAGGCGGTATGTTCGTGTCGCTGATTAAGCTTCTGGTTGTTCCTCTGGTTTATGTATCAATTGTATGTGGCATTGTTGAGCTTAAAGACATTCGTTCTTTTGGTCGCTTAGGTGGTAAAACCTTTACTCTTTACATTTTGAATACCGTCGTTGCGATTATTGCTGCTCTTACTGTTGCTATGATTGTTCAGCCTGGTGCAGGCGCAAACCTTGCGGGTACGATTTCTGACTCTGTGGCACTTAAGTCAACAGAAACGCCAGACATCTTCTCTATGGTTGTGAACATCGTTCCAAGCAACCCAGTACAGGCATTTGCAAATGGCGACATGCTACAAATCATCTTTATGGCAATTCTGACAGGTCTTGCTATCCAAGCGCTTGATTCAAAGGGTGGCCCTGCGGTTCGTACTTTTAAGATGGCGAACGAAATTATGATGAAGCTGATTGGCCTTGTGATGAGTCTTGCGCCATACGGTGTATTCGCTCTGATGATTCAACTTGGCGCAACACTGGATGCGGGTACGCTTGCATCGGTAGCAGGTTATGTTGCTCTTGTGGTTTCAATGCTGGTGCTTTGGATCTTCGTGGTTTACCCATTGGCTGTTCAGATGTTTACAGGTATCTCTGCGCGTGAGTTCTCTCGTAAGACTCGTGAGCAAGTGTTGTTCTCGCTATCAACAGCAAGTTCAAACGCAACAATTCCTGTCACGATGCGCACTCTTACTGACAAGATTGGTGTATCTAAGTCGGTGGCTGGTTTCGGTGTTCCACTGGGCGCAACGATGAACATGGCGGGCGCTTCAATCTACATCGCAATTGCAGCTGTATTCTGTGCAAACGCATTTGGTCAGCCTATCGCGGTATCTGACTTGGTGACTCTAGGCTTCACGGTTCTGCTACTGTCTATCGGTGCTGGCGGTGTACCTGGCGGTGGTGTAGTCATGGTTGGTGTTATCCTTCACCAATTGGGTCTACCACCAGAAGGTCTAGCAATCGTTGCTGCAGTTGACCGTATCAACGATATGTTCTGTACCTCATCTAACGTAGTGGGTGACACTGCAGTTAATACGATTGTCGCAAAATCTGAAGGTGAGATAGGTAAAGAAGAAGTCGTTGAGGCTGAGCCTGCACAAGCAAGTGCATAATTTGCAATTCATTCTCATTAAAAGCGAGGTCTAAGGCCTCGCTTTTTCTTTTCAGTGAAAAAAAAAAGCATTTTTTTTATTTTCTCCCTTGAAAAGCCATTTGCAGCCCTTATCTATTGGGCATAAGAGAAGCAAACAACATTATTTTAGTTTGTGAGTAAGGGTTGAAACCCGATTCTACGTCCCCACATAGGGGATATAGCAAAACGAAAATAGAATTTATTCGGAGATAGCCTGATGGGTAAAATCATTGGTATTGACTTAGGTACGACTAACTCATGTGTTGCTGTACTAGACGGCGACAAACCACGTGT
>NZ_JBNFXP010000030.1:0-45138 GCF_052877535.1 Vibrio sp. PNB23_22_6
GTACAGATAGCTGCAGTTAGAGTTGTTTTACCGTGGTCAACGTGGCCGATAGTACCAACGTTTACGTGCGGTTTTACGCGTTCAAATTTTTCTTTAGACACAATCGTGTTCCTTCCTAGTTATGATTCGCTGGGATCATTATTGATCTCAACGCGCCAGAAATTGTTATTTTATGCGCCAACGCTCGTTAGCGCAATATTTGGACGGCCTGATCACGCAAAAAGTCTTAAACTTTTTGTGGACCAATCGTCAAATTAGTAACCACGTTCAGCCATGATTGCTTCAGCAAATGTTTTCGGCACTTCAGCATACTCATGGAACTCCATAGAGTAAGACGCGCGGCCTTGAGTTGCTGAACGTAGATCAGTTGCATAACCAAACATTTCAGAAAGTGGTACTTGAGCACGGATGATCTTAAGACCGGCCACGCCCTCGTCCATACCTTCGATCATGCCGCGGCGACGGTTAAGGTCACCAACCACATCACCCATCCAATCTTCAGGAGTGGTTACTTCAACTTTCATCATTGGTTCAAGAATCACTGGGTTTGCTTCAAGAGCACCTTTTCTAAAGGCCATTGAGCCAGCAATCTTAAATGCCATTTCGCTTGAATCAACATCGTGGTAAGAACCATCGAACAGCGTTGCTTTAATATCTAGTACTGGGTAACCCGCTAGAACACCACTGTTCATTTGCTCTTCGATACCTTTCGCTACCGAGCTAATGTACTCTTTAGGAACCGCACCACCCACGATCTCGTCAACAAAGACAAAACCTTCACCCAATTCAGAAGGCTCAAGTTTGATCCATACGTGACCGTACTGACCGCGACCGCCAGATTGACGAACGAACTTGCCTTCCACTTCCGCAGTACCACGAATGGTTTCACGGTAAGCAACTTGAGGTTTACCAACGTTACAATCAACGCTGAATTCACGCTTCATACGGTCAACGATGATATCTAGGTGAAGCTCACCCATACCAGAAATCAGGGTTTGACCTGTTTCGTCGTCCGTTTCCACGCGGAAAGATGGATCTTCTGCCGCTAGTTTACCTAGAGCAACACCCATCTTATCTTGATCAGCCTTTGAGCGAGGTTCTACTGCGATCTGAATAACGGGTTCAGGGAACTCCATACGCTCTAGAATCACTTTGTGGTTCTGGTCACATAGGGTGTCACCCGTCGTTACGTCTTTCAGACCGATTGCAGCGGCGATATCACCCGCACGGATTTCTTTCACCTCATCACGCTTGTTAGCATGCATTTGTACAATACGGCCAAAGCGTTCACGCTTCTCTTTTACAGAGTTATAAACAGAGTCACCCGTGTTTACAACGCCAGAGTAAACGCGCATGAAAGTTAGTGTGCCTACGAACGGGTCGGTTGCGATCTTAAACGCTAGCGCAGAAAACGGTTCGTTGTCGTCAGCATGACGCTCAACTTCATTTTCATTCTCGTCGATACCTTTAATTGCAGGTACATCAACTGGCGATGGTAAGTATTCGATTACAGCGTCTAGTACTGCTTGTACACCTTTGTTCTTAAACGCACTACCACAAGTTGCTAGTACGATTTCATTATTTAGTGTACGTGCACGCAGAGCTTGTTTGATTTCAACCTCTGTTAGCTCACCTTCTTCAAGGTACTTATCCATTAGCTCTTCGCTAGCTTCCGCTGCTGCTTCAACTAGGTTGTTGCGCCATTCTTCAGCAAGTTCTTGCATGTCAGCTGGAATGTCTTCGTAAGTAAAAGACATGCCTTGATCGGCTTCGTTCCAGTTGACCATTTTCATCTTGATAAGGTCGATAACACCTTGGAATTCTTCTTCTGCACCAACGTTAAGTTGGATTGGAACAGGATTCGCACCAAGACGGGTCTTAATTTGGTCCACAACGCGTAGGAAGTCAGCACCAGTACGGTCCATCTTATTCACGAATACCAAACGAGGAACGTGGTATTTGTCAGCTTGACGCCATACTGTTTCAGACTGAGGTTCAACACCTGATGAGCCACAGAACACAACCACTGCACCATCAAGTACACGAAGAGAACGCTCTACTTCGATTGTGAAGTCAACGTGTCCAGGAGTATCAATGATGTTTACGCGGTGATCTTGGAATTGTGCTTCCATACCACGCCAGAAAGTAGTAGTCGCAGCTGAAGTGATAGTGATACCACGTTCTTGCTCCTGCTCCATCCAGTCCATGGTTGCAGCACCGTCGTGAACTTCACCGATTTTATGAGAAAGACCAGTGTAGAACAGAATACGTTCAGTGGTAGTTGTTTTACCTGCATCAACGTGAGCACAGATACCGATATTACGGTAGCGCTCAATAGGAGTTTTGCGAGCCACGGTTGAATCCTCTTATACTTAGAGACTTAGGGACTATTGCTATGTCGAGAAAGCTATCCCCTAGATATAGCAATAGTTCCTAGCATGCGCATAGGAACTAAAGAAGTGCTGCAAGGAACCTTGCAGCACTGAAAAGGTATTACCAACGGTAATGTGCGAACGCTTTGTTTGCGTCAGCCATGCGGTGAACGTCTTCACGTTTCTTAACCGCAGTACCTTTGTTCTCAGACGCGTCTAGCATTTCAGCAGCTAGGCGTTGAGCCATAGATTTTTCACCACGCTTACGCGCAGCTTCAACCAACCAACGCATAGCAAGTGCGTTACGGCGAACCGGACGTACTTCTACAGGAACTTGGTAAGTTGAACCACCTACACGGCGAGATTTAACTTCTACCGCTGGGCGAACATTTTCAAGAGCTTCTTCAAATACAGCTAAGTGATCTTTACCAGATTTCTCAGCCATAGCATCTAGTGCAGTGTAAACGATTTTTTCTGCAGTAGATTTTTTACCGTCAACCATTAGGATGTTAACGAATTTTGCCAGCAGTTCAGATTTGAACTTTGGATCTGGAAGGATCTTACGCTGACCAATGACGCGACGACGTGGCATGGAATTTCTCCGTTGTCTTATTCTTCAGGTTATCCAAAACTTTGCAGTTTCTTCAAAAAATTAAAATTTAATTTTAGTGTTTGGCCTTACTTAACGCTTCTTTACAGAAAGAAGGGCATTAAGACTTAGGACGCTTCACACCGTACTTAGAACGACCTTGTTTACGGTCGTTAACGCCAGCACAGTCAAGTGCACCGCGAACAGTGTGGTAACGTACACCCGGAAGGTCTTTTACACGACCGCCACGGATTAGTACAACACTGTGCTCTTGAAGGTTGTGACCTTCACCGCCGATGTACGATGTTACTTCGAAGCCGTTTGTCAGACGTACACGACAAACTTTACGAAGTGCTGAGTTAGGTTTTTTAGGTGTAGTAGTGTAAACACGAGTACATACACCACGTTTTTGTGGGCACGCTTCTAGTGCAGGCACGTTGCTTTTAACAACTTGCTTTGCACGTGGCTTACGTACCAACTGGTTAATAGTTGCCATTAACTAGCTCCTGATTTACTTGAAAGTAAGCTTTGTGAAAAATCTAGCCCTAAAACCATTGGGTAGTTAGGGACGCAAAATTCTATGCAGCAGTGAGATGTGTGTCAAGAAATATACGGATCTTTTTTGTTCAATTGGGGCAATTTATCCGTAAAGTATTATCGACAGGAAAATAGGGTTAATCCCAAGTAAGCGATTTTTCTTGTTTTACCGTCAATTCAACAAAGCCTTCGTAGCTTATTAACCTGACAGAATGACTAATACGATTCGCCATTCCTCGTGCGTCAATATCACTTTGCAAAGCAAATACCGATGGGCCTTTTACTTTGCTGAAAGCATTATGCTGGGGGTTGGCTGCGTATACCGCATCTTCAATGAGCAGGACATCATCTTGCTCACTATACAGTGCCATTGCATCGTCTAATGCAGCGACGGATTTGATGATATGTAACATGGCTTCCTCAGAATGACAGTAACTTGCCAGCTTGTTGAAGTTTGTCTTTAAGCTGCTCGGCATTTAATGCTTTGGCTTCAATGACCAAGTCAGCTTGAGCTAAACCTCGCTTTGCGAGCGAATCTGAACATACGAAAACTTGTTCAATATCGTATAAATCAAATAATTTGAGCATTGGTGCATAGTCTTTACTGAGTATAGCACTGGGATCCTGCCCAAGCAGTAACTGGTAAACACCATCGCCAACAAATAGTACAGTGATGTCTTCACAGTATGCGGATGCTGCAAGCAATGCATCAATACCCTCACGTCCAGAAGCACTGCCATGAGGGGCCTGACGAAATAGATAGGTTAACTGACTCAAAACTGCACCACTCTGTCTTGGGTTAACATGGCTTCAGCTAAGCTCCCTAATCCAGCCTGCTCGAACGCATCCGATAAGTTGTGTTGCACAAGACTATGCTGATTTGCTTCACCTTCACTGATGATGCCACGGCGCAATGCCGCCGCAACACAAGTTTCAAGGCGAACGTTATGTTCCTTCGCCAAAGTTTGCCAAGCTTTGCTCAGATCAAACTCATCGTTGGCTGGTACACTCAATGCTGTACCATTGGTAACACCGTCTTGGTAAAAGAACACGCTGACTAATGAGTGCCCTTGCTTAATTACCGCTTGAGCGAATTGATAAGCACTGCGTGCCGATTGACGACCATAAACAGGCCCGTTGACCACCAGCGTGTAAGTTAATCCATTCACGCTTATTCGTCCTCGGTCTTACGCTGACGAATGTAGAGGTAAACCGTGTGCTTAGAGATATTCAGGCGATCTGCGACACGGTTGATGGCGTCTTTAATATCGAAGATACCTTTGTCGTAAAGCTCCATCACGATCTGACGGTTTTTGGTGTTATTTGATACCGATTTGTCTGCGTTAATCTCTTCAATGGTGCGCTCAACCGTTTGGTCAACCAGCTCTTCTACATCACTTGCAAAGTTTACCGATGACGCCGCTTCTTTCGCTTCTTGTGTTGGCATAAAGGATTGCAACACTTGAGAGAAAGGAGCGTCGAGGTTGACGTTGATACAAAGCAGGCCAATCACGCGGTTCTCACCGTTACGAATGGCAACCGTAATCGACTTCATCAATACGCCGCCTTTGGCTCGAGTGAAGTACGAACGAGAAAAGTTGCGCTCAGAGCCTTCAATATCTTTAAGCATTTTTAGCGCCAAGTCGGTGATAGGCGAACCGACCTGACGGCCCGTATTTTCACCATTGGCGATTTTAATTGCAGAGGTATTGAGGTCTTCCAGAGAGTGAAGAACGATTTCACAAAATGGGCCGATCAGACTGGCGATACCATCGACGACGGCTTCATAAGATCTCAAGATGATTTTATCATGCTCAGAAAATGGCATCACGTTGACAGATTCCATTTCGAGCAACATCTCCGCATTTATTGTTTCTGTAGTGGTCATAAGTCTTCGAGCGAAAAATCAACAAATTGGTGTAAGTTTATCAGAAATTTTGAAACACAGCCTAGCAAACTCACTAACTAGTGACCTAGAACAAAAAAGGCCCATAAAAAGGACCTTTTTTCATTAAGTTAGCGCAGCAAGAGCTTATTGAGCTTCATTGCCATTCTCAACGTTTAGCAGTTCCACTTCGAATACCAGCGTTGAGTTAGCTGGGATGCTTGCTGTGTCTTGATCACCGTATGCTAGCTCTGGCGGGATAACGAATTTGAACTTAGAACCTACAGGCATTAACTGAACACCTTCAGTCCAACCAGGGATTACGCGATTTAGTGGGAACGTTGCTGGTTCGCCACGATCGTAAGAGCTGTCAAACTGAGTACCATCAATTAGAGTACCTTTGTAATGCACTTGAACGGTATCTGTGTCTTTTGGCTTTTCACCTTCAGCTGGCGTGATGACTTCATAAAGTAAACCAGAGTCCGTCTTCACTACGCCTTCTTGCTTTGCAAATTCAGCACGGAAGTCATCGCCCGCTTTCTTCGCTTCAGCCGCTTGCTCTGCCGCTTGCTTTTGCATGGTTTCCGCTACACGCTCGTCGAGAGACTCTAAAGCCGCGCGAGTTTCCTCTTCGTTCATAGCAGCGTTACCATTAAAGACATCTTCGATACCTTTAAGAACTAGGTCTTTGTTTAGGTTGATACCGATTTCGCTTGGTTTTTCGATGCTAGCGCTTAGGTAGTTAGCAAATGAAACGCCAATCGCATACGCTGCTTTGTCATCGTCGGTTTTAAAGTGAACCGCTTTACCGGTTTCTGCTTGAACTTGCTCAGCTTGAGGAGCTGCTTCTGGTTTTGTTTCTTCTTTTTGACAACCTACCGCTAGCATTACTGTTGCGGCAAGTAGCGACACTTTTAAAACTGATTTCATTGAATTCTCCAAATAATGGCGACGCCATTGGTTGTTGTGCACAAATCTTCTATTGAGACTAGTGAAGACAATATATATATCAATATACTAGCTATATGTCTTAAGACACAAACTGGATTATTAGATGTGATGCAAAGAATTTCTCATTTATTCCTATATTTAGTTGTAATCACTACGTTAAATGGATGCTTTTTTACCGATCATGATGTTCAACGATGGCCTCTCGAGCTTCAAGGTTCCACCAGCTTTGCGCTCAGTCGAGATGGCCGGTTTGCCTTATTGTATTCCACAGAGCACCACTTGATGCTTTGGGATTTGGAACAGAATAAGCAACTCGCTAAGCTGGGAGAACTTGATCAAGATGCGAATGTGGTTTCCCACATTCGCATTTCCGACAACGGGCGCTATGCCGTGACCGCAAGTCAAATGAACTTCGCGGTGTGGGATCTCGGATGGACGCAAGCTGAGGGGCTATGGTCTATCTCAGACGCTCTGATCCGCGATGTCGATATCACCAGTAACGGTGAAGAAGTACTACTTGGACTTTCCAATGGTAAAGCGATTCACGTCAACTTAGTCACCGGCCGTCGGATGGAGTTTCTTGCCCATAGAGAAAAAGTCAATTCCGTGGCAATTTCGCCAAATGGCAAGTTTGCACTGACGGGTGGGAATGACTATAACGCGTATTTATGGGACACCGAAACGGGCCTGGCATTACGCACCTTTGAACATGATCAGCGAGTGGTCAGGGTTGCACTTCAACGTGATGGTAAATTAGCGATGACATCAGACGGTGGCAACCAAGCCATAATCTGGGATTTAGAAACCGGAGAAGAAGTCACCCAGCTAAGTAGTTGGTCGCGTCAGCTGATTTTTTCCACCGCGCGATTCTCCGATGACGGCAGCTTGCTAGTGACAGGCACTCCTTCTGGCCGCGTGATGGTCTGGGATACTCAAACGGGTAAACGCATAGACAGATTTGAAGTCGAGCCGAAAAAAGATACTCGCCCTCCTCGCGCGGTCGTGTATGATGCAGCTTTTGATTCTAAGCAACGTGTAATTACTGCCACTTCTGCGGGTATTGCCCAAGCTTGGCAGCGAGAGAACGGATCATGACAGAAAAAATCATTCAGCAATTGGAAGCGCGCATTAATGACCTAGAGTGTCAGGTCGCATTCCAAGAACAGACTATTGAAGATCTGAACAGCGCATTATCACAGCAGCAACTGCAGCTCACTAAAATGCAAGATCAGATGAAATACGTGGTAGGTAAAGTGAAAAATATGGACTCGTCGAACATGGCCGATCCCGCGAAAGAGCCGCCACCGCCGCATTACTAAATGAATGCGTGAAAGAGAAAACAAAGCCCAGAATTGCCTTCTGGGCTTTGTCATTTTTACCCAGTAAGAAGATTACTCTTCAGCGTAGATCTTAACGCTCAATTCTCCTTGGGTATTGATCCCTGCTCTGTACATACCTGAGCTGTTCATCGCGAAGTGCAACTCTCCTTGCGCATCAATCGCGATTAAGCCACCTTCGCCGCCCATCGCTTTTAGTTCACCTTGAATAATGTGCTCACTGGCGGTGTGTACGTCTTCTTTGAGGTAACGCATACGCGCAGCGACATCTTCCGCTACGCGCTTACGGATAAAAAATTCGCCAACACCGGTAGTGGAAACAGCGACCACACCATTTTCTGCGACGGTCCCACAGCCAATCAATGCGGAATCGCCCACTCGGCCGTATTTTTTGTTAGTCACGCCGCCGGTGCTGGTCGCTGCAGCCAAATTACCATGCTGATCCAAAGCGACCGCTCCCACAGTACCGTGCTTATGATCATCGGGGTAACGTGATTCAGACAACGCAAACAACCCTTTTTCACGCATCGACAACAGTTGCTCATAACGATGGTCAGTAAAGAAGTAGTCTTGCTCGGTGTATTGATGGCCTTGTTCGAAAGCGAACTTCTCGGCCCCTTCGCCCACAAGCAAAACATGATTACTTTTTTGCATCACATCACGAGCGAGCTCTATCGGGTTCTTAATGTGCCTGACTCCTGCAACAGCACCCGCGGCTTGATTTCTGCCATCCATCACGGAGGCATCCATCTCAACCATTTCATTATGTGTTAGCACAGAGCCCTTGCCAGCGTTAAAGTTAGGGGAGTCTTCCAGCGCTTTGACGGCAGCGATGACAGCATCAAGTGCTTCACCACCCCTATCGAGAATTTGGTGTCCTGCTTTTACCGCCGCCGCTAAATCCGCCAAGATCGATTGTTTTAGCTGTGCACTCATCTGCTCTCGCAAAATCGTGCCCGCGCCACCATGAATGGCGATAGAAAATGGTTTACTCATCACGTTGCCCAACTGTCACTCGGTTCTTTGATCACACCTCAGATAAACAAAAAGCGCAAGTTGAAACCTCAACTTGCGCTTTTCAATTTTGAATCTAGATAACGTTATCTAGTCAGAGCGTGCGATTAGTGAGAACCGCAACTACCGCCGCCACAACATTCGTGATCGTCGCCTTTCTCTTCGCCACCACAGCAGCCGCCTTCGTGATCGTGATCGTGGTCGTGGCCACCGCAACAACCGCCACCTTGATGGATATGACCGTGTTCGATCTCTTCTGCTGTTGCTTCACGTACCGCGACAACTTCAACTTCAAACGTTAGTGTTTGACCAGCAAGCATGTGGTTACCATCAACAACCACTTCGTCACCGTCAACTTCGGTTACTTCTACAGGGATTGGACCTTGGTCAGTATCCGCTAGGAAGCGCATGCCCACTTCGATTTGGTCAACACCCTGGAAAACTTCAGCAGGAACGCGTTGAACTAGTGCGTCGTCATGCTCGCCGTATGCGTCTTCAGGAGTTACTGTTGCAGTGAACTTGTCGCCTGCTACTTTGCCTTCTAGTTCGTTCTCAAGACCTGTGATCAGGTTGTTGTGACCGTGAAGGTAATCAAGAGGCGCGTCAACCGTTGACTCATCGACAACTACACCTTCTTCAAGCATTACTTTGTACGCAAGGCTTACGACTACGTTCTTTTCAATTTTCATACTAACTCCAGAGAGATTAAACGACTTAACCAGCTCAGGTTAAGTAAACATGGATGACGATATTATGGGGATCAATCAGCGAACTTCAATTACTCAGGCTTAAAAATACCGATCATTTCCTGTTCAGAGTGTTTATTTTTCTCTACAGATTGTGGTTTACGTTGCTCAGTAAAATCACAATCTACACACTCGACCAATTCAATATTGTGCTCAATCCACCAGCGCAATGTATCTTGCTGGCTGCACTGCGGACAACTTGCTCCCGCAATAAAACGCTTTTTCGCTTTCACTTTCTATCCTTATTTCAGAGTGTTAGCCATGAGTACTACTTCCAATGATTGGGAGACTGATGATCGCTTTCCATTTCACGACCAAAAATTTCTTCTAATTCTTTACGTGCTTCTTTCGACCTTTGCGCCAATTCCTTATCCTCATTGTGCTGAGGTAATAAGTCCTTGAGCATAGCATTATCGAGTTTACGAAAATGTGCCTCTGCTCGCTTTGCCTGATAAGGATGCATCCCAAGCTCGACAAGTGCCTGACGGCCTAGATCTAATGCGCCTAAAAACATTTCACGTGAGTAATTTTCCACGCCATGGCTCATCAACTGATACGCTTCTACACGACTACGCGCCCGCGCCAGAAGTTTAAGGTTGGGAAAATGGTCTCGACAAATATCAACAATCGCCATCACTTCATCCGGTGAGTCAGTACAAATCACCAACGCTTCTGCTTTATCGGCTCCGGCTGCACGCAGTAGATCAATATGTGTCGCGTCACCATAAAACACTTTGTAGCCGTACTTTCTCAGTAGATGAATCTGACTCGCATCACTTTCCAAAACCGTTACTTTAATCTTATTGGCATACATCAATCGACCAACAATCTGACCAAAGCGACCAAAACCAGCAATGATGACACGCGGACGACGATCCACGACTCCACTTTGTACACTTTGCTCTTCTTCTTGATTGAGCGTGTGCGCAAACCATCGCTTCTGCCCCATCAACAACAATGGCGTTGTCACCATCGACAAACTCACCACCACCAACAAAAACGCCACCTGTTCTTTGGTCAAAATGCCTTCTTGGCTCGCCGCTGTAAAAATGACGAAAGCAAATTCCCCACCCTGACTCAATATGGCCGACATACGACTGCGGGCTTTAGCGCGAATCCGAGCCATGCGTGACAAGAGGTAGAGCACCAATCCTTTGACCATCACCAAAGCCACCACCGCACTTAAAATAGCGATCGGTTGCAAAGCCAGTAAGCCTAAGTTGACCGCCATACCGACGGCAATAAAGAACAACCCAAGTAACAAACCTTTGAACGGTTCAATCGCGATTTCCAATTCGTGGCGATATTCACTCTCGGCAAGCAGTACACCCGCCAAAAAAGTACCTAGCGCCATCGACAAGCCCAGTTTTTGCATCGTGACTGAAATACCCAGCACCACTAACAACGCCGCTACCGTAAACAGTTCCCGCACACCGCTCATGACCACAAAACGGAATAAAGGGCGCAGTAAAAAGTGGCCGCCAACCAACAAGCCAATTACACTGCCAATCACCCAAAAGGCGTCTAACCAGTCGCCACTCGATTGCCCACCAGAAAGCAACGGTAACATCGCCAACATAGGGATCACCGCAATGTCTTGAAATAACAACACCGCAAAGCCAGACTGACCGGTTTCAGTGCCCGTCAGACCTTGTTCTTGAATCACGCGAAGCGCAATTGCGGTAGAAGAGAGCGCCAATCCCATTCCAATCACTACGCTGACTTGTATACTTACTCCAAATAGACTGACAAGACTGGCGATCACCCCTGACGTAACAATGACTTGGGCTCCACCTAGCCCTAAAATCGGTCCGCGCATTTGCCAGAGTTTCTTCGGATTAAGCTCTAATCCAATTAAGAACAACAGCAAGACCACACCCAACTCGGCGAAATGCAAAATAGCATCCACATCGCGAATTAAACCAAACCCCCAAGGCCCGATCATGACTCCCGCAATAAGGTAACCAAGTACCGACCCTAGCCCTAAACGCTGGGCAATAGGTACGGCAATCACTGCTGCCGATAGGAAGATCACGCTGCTTTGTAAAAACTCACTGGTCATCGCCATGCGCACCTCCTTGTGAGCCGATAAACGCTTGCAACGGATTCATCAACCATTGGCGGTATTGCTCTGCATGTTGGTAGCGTTCAATATCGGATACATTGCGCGACCAATAAAGCACCATTGGTTCCATCCAGTGCATCTGACATAACGCGGCAGTTAACTCAAAAGGCTGTAATATCTGTGCCAACGGGTATTTGTTGTACCCCAGAGAACTGAAAGCCTCTTCTTTACCTCCTGTGGTGATGACACTGCGCCAGTATTTCCCCTCAAGTGCGCAGCCATCACCAAATGCGAACCCTTTACCCAATACACGATCCAACCATTCTTTCAATAATGCAGGGCAGGAGTACATATAGAGTGGATGATGGAAAACGATCACATCATGCTCCATCAACAAGGTGTGTTCGTAATTCACATCAATAAAAAAATCAGGATATGCAGCATAAATATCGTGCACCGTAACATGACCAAGTGATTGAATTTTTTTTATCATCACTTGATTGGCTATGGAATTTTGTGGCTCCGGATGAGCGTAAATCACCAGAACCTTTGGTTGTGATGATTTCGGTGTCGATGGTTCAGCAGCCAAATAGTCGTCCTTGCATTGAATTATTAGGGAAAATAATCGTTATCAGTTTGTTATACTTTTTTGTCCTGCACAATGCAATTCATGACCAATAATCGACATTTCTGCCCAATACCCCTACTATTCACCGCGAGACCAATGACTAAGATGCGCTCACCGCGCGAAACGAAGTAGAACTCTATGATTACCTTCTCTGATATCCAGTTACTGCGTGGCGGCAAACCATTGCTTGAGCAAGCCTCTGCGACCATACAACCAGGCGATAAAGTTGGCCTCGTGGGCAAAAATGGCTGCGGTAAATCCACACTATTTGCCTTGCTAAAAGGTGAATTGTCGATCGATGCAGGCTCGTTCAGCCAACCGCAACATTGGGAGTTGGCTTGGGTTGCACAGGAAACCCCTGCGCTTGAACGCAGTGCGTTGGAGTACGTCATTGATGGTGACCGTGAATATCGTGGCCTAGAAGCGCAGCTGCAAAAGGCCGAAGAGGCCGATAACGGCACATTGGTTGCTGAAATCCACGGTAAGATTGAAACCATCGGTGGTTACAGTATTCGTGCGCGAGCCGCTGAACTTCTCGATGGTTTGGGTTTTAGCCAAGCGCAAATGAGTTGGAACTTAACCCAGTTCTCTGGGGGGTGGCGCATGCGCCTGAACTTGGCTCAAGCGCTGTTATGTCGCTCTGATCTATTGCTTCTCGATGAACCAACCAACCACTTAGACTTGGATGCGGTAATGTGGCTAGAACGCTGGCTGCAAAATTACCCGGGCACGCTGCTCTTGATCTCACACGACCGTGATTTTTTAGACCCTATCGTGGGTCGTATTATTCACATTGAAAACCAACAAATGAATGAGTACACCGGTAACTACTCTTCATTTGAAAACCAACGTGCACAAAAAATGATTCTGCAACAAGCCATGTTTGAGAAGCAGCAGAAGCAGATGTCACACATGCAAAGCTATATTGATCGCTTCCGCTATAAAGCATCAAAAGCACGTCAAGCACAGAGTCGTATCAAAGCCTTAGAGCGCATGGAAAAAGTGTTGCCAGCGCAGTTCGATAACCCATTTAACTTTGAATTCCGTGAGCCAGCTGCCCTGCCGAACCCAATAATGATGATGGACGAGGTCTCCGCAGGTTACGGCGATAACCTGATCTTAGAGAAGATTCGCTTGAACCTTGTTCCTGGCAGTCGCATCGGCCTACTTGGCCGCAATGGTGCGGGTAAATCAACCCTAATCAAACTGCTTTCTGGCGAATTAAAGACACAAGGTGGCGATCTGACTTATTCACAAGGCGTGAAGATTGGTTACTTTGCTCAGCATCAGTTAGAAACGCTGCACCCAGAAGAAACGCCGCTGCAACACATGATGCAGATTGCACCTGATAAAAATGAACTGGAGCTACGTAACTATTTGGGTAGCTTTGGGTTCCAAGGTGATAAAGCACTAGAGAAAGTGGCCCCCTTCTCTGGCGGTGAAAAAGCCCGTTTAGTACTGGCGTTGATCGTGTGGCAAAAACCAAACCTATTACTACTCGACGAACCAACCAACCACTTAGATCTGGACATGCGCCAAGCTCTGACCATGGCGCTACAAACCTTTGAAGGTGCCATGGTGATCGTTTCGCATGACCGCTACTTATTACGCGCGACCACCGATGATCTTTACCTTGTCCACGATCGCCAAGTCGCCCCTTTCGATGGTGACCTGAACGATTACTACAAGTGGCTGACAGAACAGCAGAAAGCTGAGCGTAAAGAAGCGCAAGCAGCACAACCTGCGAAAGACAACGTGAATAGCGCTGCGGCGAAAAAAGAGCAAAAGCGACGCGACGCTGAGTTTCGTAAACAAACAGCGCCAATTCGCAAAACGCTGACACAGTTAGAAAATAAAATGGATAAGTTAGGCGAAGCTCTGGCAAACGCAGAAGAGCAATTGGCAGATAACTCTCTGTATGAAGCCGAAAATAAGGCTAAACTTAACCAAGTGTTAGCACTTCAAGCCTCGAGCAAAGCCGAACTTGAAGAAGCCGAGATGGAATGGATGACTGCTCAAGAAACACTAGAGCAGATGGAGCTAGAGTTTAATCAATGACAACCAAGCACGCAGAATACACACTAACCCTAGAACACCTTTGGCACTTCAGTCTGCAATTTTATGGTGTGCGAGAAGTGAAAGAAGCGTGCTTGTCATTGCAAAACAACTATCACGGTAATGTGAATCTACTGCTGCTGCTCAGATGGCTCGATGAGCAGCAGGTCATCTTCCTGGAGCAAGATTGGCCGCAAGTGCAAAACTGCCTAGGCCGCAGCGAAGCCATGCTCCACTCTTTTCGCGAACTACGTCGCCACCTTAAGTCTCAAGTTAACGATGCCCTGTACCGCGAAGCCCTACAGTTCGAACTGCAACTCGAAAAACAGCAACAATCGGATCTGGTTGATTGCATTAACTCTCTAAAACTCATCAAAAATGACGGTGAACCACTGACTCAAAGATACTGTCGTCAGCTTGGCGGTGAGCACCTCCAACATGCGTTCTCAGCTCCAGTACCGAACATTCAGCATCCATAACTCAGTAAAATATCTATACTAAAGCTATAAAGGATTATATTAATAAGTCTTTCAGCAAACTCTGAAAGTACACGGAAGAGCAGTTAGGTATGACACAATTTTTTGCAGCCGCCGGGATCAAGAACCCGCACCTCCAAACCCTGTTACCACGATTTATTCGTAAAAAAGCACTGTTTACGCCTGTTTGGCAAACCTTAGATACCCCTGATGGGGATTTTCTGGATTTAGCTTGGTCTGAAGCAAACCATCATGCCAATAACAAACCCATCTTCGTCCTCTTTCATGGTCTTGAGGGCTGCTTTTACAGTCCTTACGCCAATGGCTTGATGCATGCTTTCTCACAGTCCGGATGGCTATCGGTGATGATGCACTTTCGCGGTTGCAGCGGCAAACCGAACAAGAAAGCCCGAGCCTATCACTCTGGTGAGGTCACTGACGCGCGTCACTTCCTCGAGTATCTTAATCAACGGTTTCCTAATAACCCTAAAGTCGCGGTCGGTATCTCTCTTGGTGGCAATATGTTAGCAAACTACTTGGCGCAGTATAAAGACGACCCTATTTTGAGTGCCGCGGCCATTGTGTCTGCGCCACTGGACTTGGCTGCGTGCGCCAATCGTATTGAGCAAGGCTTCTCTAAGGTCTACAAACGCTACTTGCTTTCATCACTTAAGCGTAATGCGCTGCAAAAGCACGACTTGATCCATGGAGAACTGGCCCTCTCTTATCGTTCGATCAAACGCGTGACTCGCTTATATGAGTTTGATGATCTGATCACCGCACCATTACATGGGTTCAGAGACGCACAGGACTACTATGAGCAATGTTCGGGATTAAGCAAGCTTCAGCAGATCGCTTTACCGACACTGATCATTCATGCCAAAGACGATCCGTTCATGACCGATGCGGTGATCCCTAAGTTTGTTCTGCCCGATAACATTGATTACCGCCTGTATGAGCACGGTGGTCACGTAGGCTTTCTCACTGGCACAGCATTAAAACCTAAATTCTGGCTTGAAGAAGTGCTGCCCGCCTATTATGAGAGTATCGCGGCGAATCATCTTTCTTCTGTATCCGCACAGCAAACTCTGTAAACTAACCATTCGTCATAAACGTTTGAGGTATTTATGATCATTCCTTGGCAAGACATTGCGCCAGAAACGCTAGAAAACTTGATCCGTGAGTTTGTGCTACGAGAAGGCACTGACTACGGCACGGTAGAAATTTCCCTGCAAGACAAAATCGATCAAGTTAAATCACAGCTGGAGAAAGGAGAGGCGGTCATCGTGTTTTCTGAACTGCATGAAACCGTTGATATTCAGTTAAAACAAAAATTTTAATTGCCGCACATTTTACCGTATTTCACTCCATGACAAGCGCTTGTTACATGCTATAGTGGATTATCAACCGTGCAGCGCCACTTCGCTGCACATTGCCAACGAATAATGGACTTGTTTACCTAAGATTCAGCTGGGTAAGTAATTTTTCGACAAGGTTTGTCATGTCAGCGAAACACCCAATCATTGCAGTTACTGGTTCATCCGGTGCCGGTACTACGACCACATCTGAAGCCTTCCGTAAGATGTTCAATATGATGAACGTCAAGCCCGCATGGGTTGAGGGGGACAGCTTCCACCGCTTTACTCGCCCAGAGATGGATGTAGAAATTCGTAAAGCGCGTGATCAAGGCAGACACATCAGTTACTTTGGCCCTCAAGCTAATAACTTCCCTGGACTGGAAGCCTTTTTCCGTCAATTTGGCCAGGATGGCACTGGTAGTGTACGCCGCTATCTGCACACCTTTGATGAAGCCGTACCTTATAACCAAATGCCAGGCACCTTTACCCCGTGGCAAGGTTTACCTGAAAACAGTGACGTGCTGTTCTATGAAGGATTACACGGCGGCGTGGTCGATGGTGATGTCGATGTGGCTCAGCATGTTGATTTTCTGATTGGCATGGTGCCGATCGTGAACTTAGAGTGGATTCAAAAGTTCGTACGCGATACGCGCGACCGAGGTCACTCTCGTGAAGCCGTGATGGATTCAATCGTGCGCTCAATGGACGACTATCTTAACTACATTACACCACAGTTTTCTCGTACCCACATCAACTTTCAACGTGTCCCGACCGTGGATACGTCAAACCCACTTAACGCCAAAGGCATACCAAGTCTGGATGAAAGCTTTGTTGTTATTCGCCTTCGTGGCATTAAAAATGTCGATTTTCCTTATCTACTCGCTATGATTGACGGCTCATTTATGTCACGCCACAACACCATTGTCGTGCCCGGCGGTAAGATGAGCTTTGCCATGGAGCTCATCGTCAGGCCGATTCTGCAACAGCTCATCGAAACGGGTAAAATTGGTTAAAAACCTCGCGAATAAAGTGTTTACTTTTCATACCGTGATCATGTGCACATTTTTGCTTACAAAATCTCCACCATGGCACGATTAAAATCAAGAAATCGTTTTCGAAAAAGGATACTATTTCTAACCGAAACACAAGAGAGCTTGCAGTATAGAAAAGTATTCTTATTCTAGTAAGCTAATTCGGGCTTAGCTAAAATACGGATAGCGCAAGCGTACCCTGCAGAGGAAGTGATATATTATGGTTCTAGGTAAACCTCAAACCGACCCAACACTAGAGTGGTTTCTTTCACACTGTCATATTCATAAATACCCTTCTAAGAGCACGCTAATTCACGCGGGTGAGAAAGCTGAAACGTTGTACTACATCGTTAAAGGTTCTGTTGCGGTTCTTATCAAAGACGAAGAAGGTAAGGAGATGATCCTTTCTTACCTAAACCAAGGTGACTTCATTGGTGAACTAGGTCTATTCGAAGAAGACCAAGAGCGTACCGCATGGGTTCGTGCGAAATCTCCTTGTGAAGTGGCTGAAATTTCGTTCAAGAAATTCCGTCAACTTATTCAAGTAAACCCTGACATCCTAATGCGCCTTTCTGCGCAAATGGCTCGTCGCCTTCAAGTTACTAGCCAGAAAGTGGGTGACCTAGCGTTCCTAGACGTAACTGGTCGTATCGCTCAGACTCTTCTGAACCTTGCTAAGCAGCCAGATGCAATGACGCACCCAGACGGAATGCAAATCAAGATCACTCGTCAAGAAATCGGTCAAATCGTTGGCTGTTCTCGTGAGACAGTAGGCCGAATCTTGAAGATGCTAGAAGAGCAGAACCTAATTTCTGCACACGGCAAAACTATCGTTGTTTACGGGACTCGTTAATTCCGATTAACGTTTAAAAAATTCAAAGCCACCAATAGAAACATTGGTGGCTTTTTTGTTTTAGAAAAACACTGGATTAGCGCCCTCTATTTTTTTCCGTTTGTGCTCTCAAAGATCTTATCTGCCGATGCGGCAACAAATCCTGAGTACAAGTCACCGTTATCCATTGCGTAGCGCTTAGCAAACTCGTAAAAGCCTCCAGGAATCACTTCAACACCTTCCGTAAAGGCCACTGGCACTTTATCGGCCATGGTCGAAGATTGCTCTAGCAACACCTGTGGCGTACCTTTTACTTCGCCGCCGTTTTCGTTGATGGTGAAGCCTGCTGTGCGTAGGTGGTCGTTTACTTGCTTCACTTCTTGGTGTTGGTTAAGTTGGTTTACGCTCACGGTAAAGTGATTTGCGCCGTAACCATGTGCAGCAAGCCAAGAGGCATACTCACTCTCGTTCGCCAACGTTTGGAAATCAGCGTAACTAATCTCCCACAAACGTCCACCATACAAGAAGCCGCTGCCAATCAGCTTTGAAGCATCAACCTGCTCGACCAGTTTATGAACGATGTCTTGCAGCTCTGGCGAACATTCATCGACCTTCAACTCACTGATAAACACTTTTGGTTGCTTTGGATCTGGGTGCTCAAAGTGTTTTGCCACCAGTTTTTTGCTTTCAAATACGTAGTCACCACAGGCTTTATAACCCACTGTCAAAAATGGTTTCGCCAACGTTTCAATACCGAGGGGAGCGACATTAAACGTACGTAGCGCAATATGGTCATTAATCAAAGGCTCATCTTCTTGTAGAAGTTGATGGACTTTAGCAGCAGAAGGGCAAAGACGTTGAATGTAGTCTTGCCATAGCGATTCAAATAACACATCGGGCGTCATAACGACTCCTTGTTATGAAATGTAGAGTTAGAGATAAGAGGAAGTTGACCGCTCGTTCACAGCCCCAAGGCTGTCCAGAATCACGAACACGCGGTCATCAACCTGTGACGGTATGTGAGGCATAAATGCCAGTCAGTCAACACGCGTTGGGGAGTCTTGAGCTCGCCTTTGGCGTTTGCCAGCGCGCTTTACCGGAATCCTAACTTGGTAAATAGCTCTGGCAGATAGAAGCGGTGATACTTTGTTACCGCTTCGTATTTCTCGATTACAGGCTGACACCTGGGCTCAATGTTGCAGGCAAGACCGTCTCGCGACCTTCCACTGATGCCATTGGGTACGCACAGTAGTCTGCTGCGTAGTAAGCACTTGGGCGTAGGTTACCTGACGCCCCCGGACCACCAAACGGTGCATCACCACTGGCTCCCGTCAGCTGACGGTTGCGATTCACGATACCTGCACGAATGTGGTCAACGAAGTATTCCCACTCTTGGTCGTCAGTTGAAACCAGACCCGCAGAAAGACCAAAGCGCGTATCGTTCGCTAGCTCTACCGCTTTCTCTAGCCCTTCGTAGCGCACTACTTGCAGAAGTGGACCGAAGTACTCTTCATCTGGCAGTTCAGCAATGTTCGTCACATCGATGATGCCCGGAGAAACAAACGCCGCTTCGCCCGCTTTCGCTTCAATTAAGCTTTCGCCACCAAGAGCTTGCAGGTTAGCTTGTGCATCCAGAATAAACTTGGCTGCCGCGACCGAAATTTGTGGTCCCATGAATGGCGCAGGCTCAGCAAATGGTTGGTCAACGCGAATGTTACGTGTCGCTTCCACCAACTTAGCAATCACTGCATCACCCTTATCACCAAACGGAATGTACAGACGACGAGCGCAGGTACAACGTTGACCTGCGCTGATGAAGGCTGACTGGATGATGGTGTAAACCGTTGCATCTAGGTCGCCGTAGTTACCCGAAATAACCATCGGGTTATTGCCACCCATTTCCAGCGCCAGCATCTTGTCCGGCTGACCTGCAAATTGACGATGCAGAACATGACCTGTGTTTGCACTACCCGTGAACAGCACGCCATCAATGCCTTTCGCGTCCGCTAGCGCAATGCCGGTTTCTTTCGCACCTTGGACTAGGTTAATCACACCTTTCGGTAGACCCACTTCTTCCCACAGTTTCATGGCTAATTCACCCGTCCATGGCGTTTGCTCAGACGGCTTGAATACCACTGTGTTACCCGCAAGTAGTGCTGGCACGATGTGACCATTTGGCAGATGACCTGGGAAGTTATAAGGGCCGAATACCGCCATTACACCCAATGGGCGGTGACGCAATACAATTTGGTTGCCTGCGGCTTCACGTGTCGCTTCACCAGTACGGTCGTGGTAAGCACGGATAGAAATCGCAATTTTACCTGCCATTGCCGCCGCTTCAGTACGAGTTTCCCAAATCGGCTTACCGGTTTCTTTAGCAATCACTTCGGCAATTTTTTCGCTGTTCTCTTTCACTTTCTCAGCAAAAGCCAACACGATCGCTTCACGCTCTGCAAATGGACGCTTCTTCCAGTCAACAAACGCCTCGCGCGCCGCAGCAACCGCTTGGTTCACTTGCTCTGCCGTCGCGCCTTTGCCCTGCCAGATCACTTCTTGGTTGTACGGCGACAAAGACGTAAATGCTTCACCCTGACCTTGTACCCATTCACCTGCAATCCAATGTGTCATTGTTTCTATCCTTAAATTCTGTCGTCAGTTACTGCGGAAGAAGGCGAACAAAATCCCCTTCACCAACCAAAAGTGCATTCGCCAATTCTGGCGCGAGCACCACGCTTTGTGTTTCTGCGTCATAAGCCGCTTTTGCTGCCGCGGCACGGAAATTCTCGAATGATGAATTACACATCAAGAAGTCTTGCGTGCTGGTATGTTCAGAAATTTTGACTTTAGCGCGGAATGAGTGGCGTACCGATTCAATATTGCGTAAGTCACATTCCACTGAAGGACCACCATCGAAAATGTCGACATAACCCCGGTTGGTGAAACCTTCATTCTCTAGCAGTTTCAACGCCGGGCGCGTGTTGTCATGCACTTGACCAATTACGGCTTGCGCTTCTGGGCTCAACAGGTTGATGTAGATTGGCAACTTCGGCATCAAGTCAGCGATAAAACCTTTCTTGCCGATACCGGTTAGATAATCAGCAAGCGTGAAGTCAATTGAAAAGAAATGCTCTTGTAGCCACTGCCAAAATGGTGAGTTACCGTTCTCGTCTGATACACCGCGCATCTCAGCAAAAATAGTGTCTGAGAAACGTTCTGGGTGCTCAGCCATCATCAAAAATCGACACTTCGACATCAAGCGACCATTCAACCCTCCACGGAATGTTTCACGTAGGAACAAGGTACAGATTTCACTGTTGCCCGTGTAGTTGTTACCAAACGTCAGCAGCTTAACCACATTGTTTACCCCAAGTTTTGGCGATGAGTGCACCACTTTACTGATGTGGTAAGAGTAAAAAGGCACATCCCAGCCAATTGAAGCTTCGATGCCAGTGGTACCTGCGACTTCACCCGTTTCAGAGTCAAAGCCCACCATCAGGTAGCCTTCATCACCAGCTTCTTTCACGTCTGGTTTAGCAAAACTGTATTCTGAGTGTTTGATTCGATTGGTTAACAGTTCTTCGTTAACCGGTAGAGATGTAAATCCATGGCCTGACTCAACCGCACAGGTGTGCAGCGCGTCATAATCCGACATTGCAATAGGGCGAACTACTAGCATCAATACTCCCTCCAGATGCAAGAAAATCCTAACTAAATTGTAGGAACAATTCCCCCATCAGAGGTCCTTGATGGGGGTTGCGTTGGCAATAAAACCGGGATCGCGTTTACACTAACGTCGCAATCGCTTTGTCCAATTTTGCCAAGCCTTCTTCGATTTCTTGTTGTGTGATAACGAGTGATGGTGTGAAACGTACGACATTGGCACCCGCAACCAATACCATGAGACCTTGTTTACCAGCGGCAACCAGTACGTCACGTGCACGGCCTTGCCACTCTTCATTCAGCGCCGCACCAAGCAGCAAACCTTTACCACGCACTTCAGAGAAAAGGTTGTACTTCGCGTTGATCTTCTCTAGACCTTCGCGGAACATCACTTCACGCTCTAGTACGCCCGCTAAGGTCTCTGGCTTGCTGACTTCATCAACCACAGCTTCTGCAACCGCACACGCTAATGGGTTACCACCGTAAGTCGAACCGTGAGTGCCCACTTTTAAGTGTTCAGCCAGTTTTGCTGTGGTTAACATTGCGCCGATAGGAAAACCACCACCGAGTGATTTCGCGGTGCTTAGGATATCTGGCGTGATCCCTAGACCTTGGTACGCGTAGAAGTGACCAGTACGACCGTTACCGGTTTGTACTTCATCAAAAATCAACAGTGCGTTGTGTTTGTCACACAGTTCACGAACCGCTTGGGCGAACTCAGGCGTTGGTGGAATGATACCGCCCTCACCTTGAAGCGGCTCCATCATCACCGCACAAGTGCGATCAGAGATGTGTGCTTTCAGCGCTTCGATATCGTTGTACGGCAGGTGCGTGACGTCACCAGGCTTAGGACCAAAACCGTCAGAGTAAGCCGCTTGGCCACCGACCGTCACGGTAAAGAAAGTACGACCGTGGAAACCTTGTTTGAATGCGATGATTTCAGATTTCTCAGCACCATGAACGTCTGCGGCGTAACGACGAGCAAGCTTTAATGCAGCTTCGTTCGCTTCTGCACCAGAGTTGGCAAAGAATACGCGCTCTGCGAAACTGACTTCAGTCAGTTTTTTTGCTAAGCGGAGTGCTGGCTCATTGGTCATTACGTTACTAAGGTGCCAAAGCTTGTTGCCCTGCTCGGTTAATGCATTCACCATTGCAGGGTGACAATGACCAAGACAGCTCACGGCAATACCACCAGCAAAGTCGATGTATTCATTGCCTTCCTGATCCCAAATTCGTGAACCTTTACCTTTAACAGGGATCATTTCCATCGGGTTATAGCAAGGTACCATTACCTCATCGAATAAACCGCGCTCTACTTTGTTTTCCGTTGTCATTGCACATTCCTTCTTGATACCGCATGCCTAGCAGATAAGCGAATTTAACCAGCATTCTTTGCCAGCAAATAATGTTTTGCATTTAAGCCATTAGGGCATTGTATTTACATTTAATTAACCATTTCAATAGTGATTTATTCTTTTCACATCCCAGCACAACCACCACTAATCACTATCTATGAGTATTTATGCACCAAGAATTCGGGATTGAGAAGCGTTTTTTTATAAAAGGCAACGATTACTTGAATTAACAGGAGGGACAAGCAATGAATAATTCTCGCCAATTAGATAGAACGCATAGTTTTGCATTCCACTTCCAAAGTGAAATAGATGAAGAATTTGTTAAAAAAAGTGATCGGGATCAGATCGTTTTACGCGCGAGAAAGTTTGCGAGTAGTTCGTGGCCTTGTTCTGTCTTAATTGACTCAGGATGAAACTGTACCGCGTCAATTGGCAGGGTTTTATGCTGATAACCCATGATTTCATCCATGGATCCGTCAGGTAGTTCAGTCCAAGCGGTCAATTCAAACACATCAGGTAACGTGCCGCTTTTCACCACGAGAGAGTGGTAGCGGGTTACCGTCAGTGGGTTATTAAGATTTTTAAACACACTGCGACCGTTGTGACGAATCGGTGAGGTCTTACCGTGCATCACTTGTCGTGCACGTACCACTTCGCCACCAAACACCTGCGCAATCGCCTGATGACCAAGACAAACGCCCAAGATAGGCAGCTTGCCAGCAAAGTGTTCAATGGCTTGTAGAGAGATACCCGCTTCGTTAGGGGTACATGGTCCTGGAGAGATCACCAAATGAGTGGGGTTGAGCGCCTCAATACCTTGAATGTCGATTTCATCGTTACGCACCACCTTTACGTCTGCACCAAGCTCGCAGAAGTATTGGTAAAGGTTGTAGGTAAAAGAGTCGTAGTTATCGATGATCAACAACATAAAGTGTCGGTGGCTCCAATCCGTTTTGGCAATGCTTAAGTGATGAATCACCACTTTCGTGGCAATCAAGGGCGGTATTTTGCTATACCAAGCAAGAAAGGCAAGTTTTTGCTGAATAAATTTGCTCTGATACGAAAAGCCCTCGCTAGATGCGAGGGCTAAAAATAATAAAGCTCTAAGCTCGATTATGGGCGAGCAACAAAGCCGACGGCTTCATACGCTTTCTTCAATGTTTCGGCAGCGCGAGCGGATGCTTTCTCTGCGCCTTGCTTCATCACTTCATTCATGAATGCGCGGTCTTCACGAATACGACGGTATTCTGCTTGGATAGGCTCTAGCATTGCGACTAATGCTTCACCTACGTCTTTCTTGAATGGACCGTACATTTCAACACCTTGGTATTTCGCTTCAATCTCTTCAAAGCTCATGCCTGTCGCCGCAGAATAAAGACCCATTAGGTTCGAGATACCTGCTTTGCTTTCCCAGTCGTGAGCGATACGCGGTGGTGTTTCTGTATCGGTTTGCGCTTTGTTGATCTTCTTGATGATCGACTTAGGCTCTTCAAGCAGCGTGATAACGTTCTTACGGTTATCATCTGACTTAGACATCTTCTTCGTTGCGTCTTGAAGACTCATTACGCGCGCATTTACCGTCGGAATGTAAGGCTCTGGCACTTGGAAGATTGGCTGATCTGGCGAGTAGATATTGTTAAAGCGGTTAGCGATATCACGCGCTAGCTCTAGGTGCTGCTTCTGGTCGCTACCGACTGGCACTTGGTGCGCACCATAAAGCAGGATATCCGCAGCCATGAGTACTGGGTAGTCAAACAGACCAACATTTACGTCGCCAAATTGGCTTGAGCTGTCACTCGAATAACGTGCTGATTTGTCTTTAAACTGAGTCATACGACCCAACTCACCCATCTGGGTGTAACAGTTAAGAAGCCAACCAAGTTGAGCATGCTCTGGTACGTGTGACTGAACAAATAGCGTGCTCTTCTTCGGGTCAACACCAACTGCCAGACAGATCGCCAGTGCGTCTAGTGTCGCTTCATGCAGTGCTTTAGGGTCCTGACGAACCGTAATCGCGTGAAGGTCTACCACACAGTATTGGCAATCATAATCGTCTTGCATCTGCTGCCATTGACGTAGAGCACCCAAGTAATTGCCAATACTTAGTTCACCTGAAGGTTGAACACCACTCAATACGATGGGTTTGCTCATTAGAATGATTCCTTTGACTTCTTAATCTAAATAAATGAAAAACCGTGCGGCTCTTAGCGCACGGTTCACTCAGTGTACTCATTAGCGAGTATTTTGGAAGATCTTTTGTCGCGGTTATACAGAAACCGCTATTACATCCAATAATTCACCCAAACTGCTAGCAACAAAATCGGGATTCGACGCTGAAATTGGCTCACCATGGTTGTAACCGTAAGTTAAACCAAATGAGGCACAACCTGCATTCTTCGCCGCTAGAATATCATTTTTCGAATCCCCAACCATCAGCATTTCACTTGGCAGGATCTGATGTTTTTCCATCAGCCAGTTGAGTGCAACTGGGTTAGGCTTTTTCTCAAAAAATGCATCGCCACCAAGTACATCGACAAAGTATTTGGCAATGTCGTGTTTCTCCAGAATCTCTGGCACAAACTTGGACGGTTTGTTGGTGACTAGCGCCATCACAAATCCAGCGTTATGCAGCTCTTCCAACGTTTCTTTGACCGTTGGATAAAGATGGCTAAGCTTATGACCGCTCTGCGCGTAGAAATCATCAAACAATACACGAGCCTGAGCACATAGTTCGTCACTTAACTCTGGGTTGATGGTCAGGCTTTGGCTCAATGAACGACCAATCAATACGTCCGCACCGTTACCGACGTAGTCACGGACTTGCTCTTCAGATACCGAAGGAAAACCAAGTGCTTGCACCGCTTGATCAGCTGCAACGGCCAAATCAGGCACGCTATCAAGTAAAGTGCCATCCAAATCAAAAGCGATGAATTTAATATTTTGTTGAGTCATAACTTCCCTGAGAATTTTTATAAGTAGCCGAAAACAACAAAGGATGGGCCCCCATCCTTTGCATCTTTATCATTGTGACTGACTTTGTAGTAAGTGCTTGTTTAAATTTACTTTGCAGCAAGACGCTGACGAACCGCTTCAAACAAACAGATGCCTGATGCGACCGATACGTTCAAACTTGATACGCTGCCAGCCATTGGGATCTTAATCAGATCGTCACAGGTTTCGCGAGTAAGGCGACGCATGCCGTCACCTTCAGCCCCCATCACGATAGCAAGAGGACCTGTCAGCTTCGCTTGGTAGATATCGTGTGTCGCTTCACCTGCGGTACCCACAAACCAGATACCTTGTTCTTGTAGGGTACGCATAGTACGAGCCAAGTTAGTCACTCGGATCAATGGCACCACTTCTGCTGCGCCACACGCCACTTTACTTACTGTCGCGTTCATTGGTGCAGAGCGGTCTTTCGGTACGATAATTGCCGCCACGCCTGCGGCATCAGCATTACGTAGACAAGCACCTAGGTTATGCGGATCTGTCACACCATCCAGTACCAACAATAACGGGGACTCGTGCTGCGCGAGAATGTCATCAATATCGTTTTCATTTAGCTGTTTTGCTGGTTTCACGCGCGCGATGATACCTTGGTGGTTTGCGCCATACGCTTTGTCGTCCAGTGTTTTACGCGTCATCTGCTGAATAGAAACACCACATACCTGCAAATCATTCAGAATAGGCATTAGGCGATCGTCTTGACGGCCTTTTAGAACATATGCTTCGATAAAACGCTCTGGTTCGCGTTCCAATACCGCCTTCACTGCGTGAATGCCGTAAATAAATTCGTTACTCATTGTTTAACCTGTTTTTATGGTCACTTTCTAGCCAACCTCGCAATGAGGTTGGCTATTTCGCCTACTGTGCGTCACTCTTGGTACGCTGAGTTTTCTTCGGCTTACTGTGTGGCTTTTTCTTACGTGCTTTCTTCACCTTAGGCTTTTTGTCCGCCTCAGTTTCACCGAGTTTTTGGCCATCGCGTTTGCCAGAGGTTTCACTTAGCTCTGGTCGCTTGGTTGGCTCAATCACTGGTGTCGCACGAGTGCCGCCTTTCGTAGCAGCACGTTTTTTCTCTTTTGCTTTACGCTTGGCTTCTGCTGCGCGTTTCTTCGCAGTCTTACCTTCGCCGCGTAGCTTACGACTTGTTTCGACTAATTCAAAGTCAATTTGCTTGTCATTTAGATTAACAGCAAGCACTTTGACTTTCACTGCATCACCTAAGCGGTAGATGTTACCGAAGCTTTCACCGATAAGCCTTTGACCGATAGGATCAAATTGATAGTAGTCGTTCGCTAGCGTTGAAATGTGCACCAAACCATCAATGTGCAATTCCGTCAGGCGCACAAAGAAACCAAAACTGGTCACGTTGGCAATCACACCATCAAGCTCATCACCGACGTGATCTTGCATGTATTCACACTTCAACCAATCCGCCACTTCACGCGTCGCATCATCAGCTCTGCGCTCGGTCATCGAACATTGTTCACCGTAGAAGTCCATGTCGTCAAACGAGTAGTGATACCCACCAGTTGGCGTCCAACGGTCTTGATTGCGGCCTTCTTCTTTCGCAATCAAGTATTTAATTGCGCGATGCAGCAGCAAGTCTGGGTAACGACGAATTGGCGACGTAAAGTGCGCATAACGCTTTAATGCCAAACCGAAGTGACCGGCATTATCTGCGCTATAAATCGCCTGCTTCATCGAACGCAGTAGCATGGTTTGGATCAGCTCTTTATCCTGACGCTCAGCAATTTGTTTCACCAAGTCCGCGTAATCCGTTGGCGAAGGTTCTAAACCACCGCCTAAGTTTAGACCCAGTTCGCCAAGAAAATCACGGAAGCCTTGCAAACGCAATTCACCCGGAGATTCGTGAATGCGATATAGCGCCGGCTCTTTAGCTTTTTCCACCAGCGATGCCGAAGCCACGTTGGCCATGATCATACACTCTTCAATGATCTTGTGTGCGTCGTTACGAATCACAGGTTCGATGCTTTCAATCTTACGATCAGCATTAAAGATGAACTTCGCTTCCACCGTTTCAAATTCAATCGCACCACGGTTATCACGCGCGTCTTTTAGTACTTTGTACATGGCGTGCAATTCCTCAAGGTGTGGCACTTGCGCGTGATAACGCATGCGTAGCTCTTCATCACCCTCTAGGATCGCCCCCACTTTGTTGTAAGTCAGACGAGCGTGCGAGTTCATCACTGCTTCGTAATGCTTGTACCCCGATAGCTTCCCTGTTTCGGAGATGGTCATTTCACAAACCATACATAAGCGATCCACTTGTGGATTGAGTGAACACAGGCCGTTCGATAATACCTCTGGCAACATAGGTACAACTTGTGAAGGGAAATACACTGAGTTACCACGGTTAATCGCTTCTTTATCAAGCGCAGTGTCTGGTCGCACGTAGTAACTGACATCAGCAATGGCTACCCATAAGCGCCAACCGCCGCCCTTCTTCTTCTCACAGTAAACCGCATCATCGAAATCACGAGCGTCTTCACCATCGATGGTAACAAGCGGCAATTCACGCAAGTCAACACGGCCAACTTTGGCTTCTTCTGGCACTTCCTCGCCTAAGTTAACGATCTGCTTGTCGACCGCTTCTGGCCACTCGTGTGGAATTTGATGGGTACGAATTGCGACTTGAGTTTCCATACCCGGCGCCATATTTTCGCCAAGTACTTCAACCACTTTACCCATCATTCCGCGCGAACGAGAGCCACGGTCGGTCACTTCAATCACAACCACATTACCCATACGAGCTCCAGATTTGTGCTCATTTGGGATCAGAATATCTTGGCTAATGCGAGAATCATCCGGTACAACGTATGAGTAGCCATATTCCAGGAAGAAGCGACCAACAATCTGAGTATTACGCTCTTCCAATACACGCACTAAGCGACCTTCACGACGACCACGCTTGCTGTTATCGGTTGGCTGAACCAACACAAAGTCACCATGGATAATGTTCTTCATTTGGTGATGCGGCAGCACAATGTCATCATCCTTGCCGACACTGCCTTCTGGACGAACCCAACCGTGACCATCTTTGTGGCCAATCACATAACCTTTCACCATTTCGAGCTTTGCTGGTAGCGCATAGCACTGACGACGCGTAAACACGAGCTGACCATCACGCTCCATTGCACGCAGTCTACGGCGCAAGCCTTCGTATTGTTCTTCACCTTCAAGTTTCAGCGCTTCAAACAAATCATTACGATTCATTGGTACGCCAGCTTGTTCAAGAAACTCAATGATGAACTCTCTGCTTGGGATTGGGTTTTCGTAATTCTTGGACTCACGATCTGCGAACGGATCGTTTGGAATATTGTCTGACATAGGCGTGCCTATCTAGCAAGGAAGGTATAGAGCTAGTATATCCGAGTCTCAGGATAAGCTACAGAATTGCTTTGAAAAAAGAATGTTCAAGAAAAGATTTAAGACTCGAAAATAAGGCTAAGGACGAGTAAGCAAGATCAGCAGCTCGGCATTGTCACTAAGCAGCTCTTCGATAGTGCAAGTATCCAACTCAGCAAGAAACGCCATTTTCGCTTTCGCCAACTTATCTTTCAAACGACAAGCTGGCGTAATATGGCAAAACTCAACACCACAATTGACCAAATCTAATGGCTCTAGATCACGCACCACACCGCCAACGGTAATGTCTGCTGCTGGCTTCATCAAACGAATTCCACCGTTCTTTCCACGCACAGTATGAACATAGCCGAGCTGACCTAAACGGTTGATCACTTTAACCATGTGGTTACGTGACACCCCAAATAAGTCGGTTACTTCAGTAATATTCGTCAACTCATCTTTTGGCAGTGAAGCCAAGTAAATCAAGGTTCTTAGCGCGTAGTCGGTGAAACTGGTTAACTGCATGTTGCGATCCTCTTTAATTAATGAGTGTAAATCTTTTCTTGATTAAAAGATACATTTGAGATACAACTTTAAACATGCATTATAAATATAACTTTAGATGGGAAGACATTATGCTCAGCAATCAAACTATTGAAATAGTGAAAGCAACGGCGCCACTTCTTGCAGAAACTGGCCCAAAACTCACCGCACACTTTTACGATAGAATGTTCACCCATAACCCTGAGTTGAAAGATATTTTCAACATGAGCAATCAGCGCAATGGTGACCAACGAGAAGCGCTATTTAATGCCATCTGCGCCTACGCGACTAACATCGATAACCTGCCTGCACTGCTAGGCGCGGTAGAAAAAATCGCTCATAAACACACCAGCTTTTTAATTACTGAAGATCAGTACCAAATCGTCGGTAAACACCTGCTTGCTACCATTGATGAATTGTTCTCTCCTGGTCAGGAAGTGATTGATGCATGGGCAGAAGCATACGGTGTGCTCGCGAACGTATTCATTCAACGTGAAGAGCAAATCTACCAAGAAAACGCCGCACTTCAAGGTGGTTGGCGTGGTCTGCGTGAGTTTGAGTTGGTGGGCAAGCAACTTGAGAGTGAAAGCATCTGTAGCTTTGTTTTCAAACCAACCGATGGTGAAGTGGTTTCTGAATACAAACCGGGTCAATACCTCGGTATCTACATCAACAGTGATAAGTTCGACAGCCAAGAGATTCGCCAATACAGCCTATCTTCTGCGGTTCAAAAGAACACTTACCGTATCTCGGTAAAACGTGAACAAGGCGGTAAAGTATCGAATTTCCTGCATGATGAGCTAAACATCGGCGATAAAGTACAACTTGCGGCACCTGCGGGTGATTTCTTTATGGATGTAGACGCGACGACTCCAGTTGTTTTGGTTTCGGCAGGTGTGGGGGTAACTCCAACTCTATCGATGCTCGAGAGCCTTGCTGAGCATCAAGCGCCCGTGACTTGGGTACACGCGGCAGAAAACGGTCAGCAGCACGCATTTAAACAGCACGTAAACCAACTAGTGAGTGCAAAAGACAACATGAACTCGCTGATTTGGTACAACCAGCCAACCGCAGAAGACAAGATCGGTGAAGACTTTCACTTCACTGGCTTGGTGAATCTAAATGAGATAGAAGTGGCGCTGAAGCAAGACAACGTGCAGGTGTACTTCTGCGGCCCTGTCGGCTTTATGCAGCATGTCGCGAAGCAGTTGCTTGAGTTAGGCGTCCCTCAAGGGCAATTCCATTACGAGTGTTTTGGTCCACACAAAGTCGTATAACTATTAGTGCTGTCTTGAAAACAACAAAGCCCACATGATGTGGGCTTTGTTGTATGAAGTTATCAGCGTTTTTAACCGAACTGCTTACCAGAAGGTATCACGTCGCTTTGCGCGTGCGATGATGTTTTGCGGCATTCGCTGCTCTAAGCCATTTCTTAGTACCGCGATACGTTTATGCTGTCTCTTATCCGCCGTTACCGAGTTATACAACCAACGGTAAGCATCTTCGTAATCAATCGGACTGCCGTAATCACGCAGCAATAACTCAGCAAGATGAATACGCGCATTTAGATTGCCCATCGCTGCGGCTTCACGCAGGTAAGGGATTGCACGTTCCTTGTCTTGTTGAACTAACGTACCACGAGAATAGTAACGCCCAAGCTGCTCTAATGCTGCTGGCAAGCCTTGGTGCGCGGCATTTTCCATGTAGTAAAGGCCGAGTTCAACGTCTTGCTCTACACAGACGCCCCACGCCAGCATATCACCGTAAAGGAATTCATAAGACGGCAAATTAATGCGCGTCGCACGTGCTACGATGTCTTCCACCAACTGGCAGTTATCAGCGCGCACGCGTTGTAAGTGCTTATTCTGTTCAATAAGCGTAATCAACTCTGCTTCGGTGTAGATAGGAACTGGCGCACCCACATCGGCAATATTAGCTTCAACCGAGGTTGCACTTAGCATCAATAACAGTGAAGCAGCCACTGCCCGTAACTTCATAAATGTACTCTTTAAGGTATCGAAGAAACCAAAGATCGGCGAAGGATCTCCTCTGCTTGATAACCTTATCGGCAAAAGGCTGTTAATCTTTAGGCAAATTTTGCCTCTTTCCTAAGCTTAACGGCAACAGCTTGCCACATCGAGTCTATTTTCCCCACGAATGAAGCTAACTCACAGAGACAAAAAAGCCGACTTTAAAGTCGGCTTTTACAATCTCTACCGAGTATCGATTAAGCACCAAATGGGTGAACTTTAATGATAGTTTCGTTACGGTCTGGGCCTGTTGAGATAATGTCTACTGGCACGCCAGTTAGCTCTTCGATACGTTTGATGTAATCTAGAGCGGCTTGTGGAAGCGCATCTAGAGATTTAGCACCGAATGTGTTCTCAGACCAACCAGGCATCGTTTCGTAGATTGGCGTTACTTTTTCGTACTCATCAGCTGCCATTGGCGAAACTTCTAGTACAGAACCATCTTCCATCTTGTAACCAGTACAGATTTTTAGCTCTTCTAGACCATCTAGTACGTCTAGTTTAGTTAGACAGAAACCAGTAACAGAGTTAATTTGGATTGCACGACGCATCGCAACAGCATCGAACCAACCTGTACGACGTAGACGACCCGTTGTTGCACCAAACTCATGGCCAACAGTACCAAGGTGCTTACCTACTGGATCCTGCTTGTCTAAACCATCGTATAGCTCAGTTGGGAATGGACCTGCACCAACGCGAGTACAGTAAGCTTTCGCGATACCAAGGATGTAACCTAGGTGACGAGGACCAAAACCAGAACCGGCAGCAACACCACCAGCGGTTGTGTTAGAAGAAGTTACGTACGGGTAAGTACCGTGGTCGATATCTAGCAGAGTACCTTGTGCACCTTCGAACATGATCTTGTCACCGCGCTTACGTGCTGCGTCTAGTTCGTCAGTTACGTCCATAACCATAGAAGTAAGTAGTTCAGCGTAGCCTTTCGCTTGCTCAAGTACTTCTTCGTAGCTTACTGCGTCTGCTTTGTAGTAGTTCACTAGAGCGAAGTTATGGTATTCCATCACTTCTTTTAGTTTCTCAGCGAATGCTTCCATATCGAATAGGTCGCCAACGCGTAGACCACGACGAGCAACTTTATCTTCGTACGCAGGACCGATACCACGGCCAGTCGTACCAATCGCTTTTTTACCACGAGCAATTTCACGCGCTTGGTCTAGCGCAACGTGATAAGGAAGAATGAGAGGGCATGCTTCAGAAATGAAAAGACGTTCGCGAACAGGAATACCGCGCTCTTCAAGAGGTTTCATTTCTTTAATTAGAGCTTCAGGTGATAGTACAACACCGTTACCGATAACGCATTTTACGTTATCGCGAAGGATACCTGATGGAATTAAGTGAAGAACGGTTTTTTCACCGTCAATTACAAGTGTGTGACCTGCATTGTGACCGCCTTGGTAGCGCACCACGTATTTTGCATCTTCAGTTAAAAGGTCTACGATTTTACCTTTACCTTCGTCACCCCATTGGGTGCCTAGAACGACTACGTTATTTCCCATCTTTCCAAGTCTGATTGCTAGTTAAAAAAGGATTTTAGCACCGAATCCCCCTTCTTGCAGTCATTTTTTGTTCAGAGAGTCAGTACTAGAATGCAATTTCGCCGACATTGCGCATTTCACACCCCCCATATCACTGATAATATTTACTTTTCTTAAATCGACTAAGGTTCACTATGTCAGAGTCTATTTGGCTAGCGGTTGGGCTAGTATTGATCGTGGAAGGGATTGGCCCACTTATTGCGCCAAATGGTTGGCGTAACATGGTGGCACAATTGAGTGAACAGCCAGACAACCAACTTCGACGTATTGGAGGTTGCCTTGTGGTTGCAGGAACAATCATTGCGGTCATGATGAGCTAACCACCGAAACAACTACTATGTTCTCAGCCGATACAAAAAAGGCTCCTAACAGGAGCCTTTTTGATTTAAAGACACGCTTATTCGACTTTAGCGCCTTGCGCATTGTTCATGTACTGGAAGAACTCGCTGTTCGGATCCAGAACAAGAATGTCGCTCTTAGAGCTGAACGATTTCTCATAAGCCTTCAAAGAACGTAAGAAGCTAAAGAATTCAGGATCTTTGCTGTACGCATCGGCGTAAATCTTCGCCGCTTCTGCATCTGCTGCACCGCGTGTTACACGAGCGGTTTTATCCGCTTCTGCCAGAATCGTTGCCACTTCAAGCTCTGCTTGTGCGCGGATAACTTCGGCTTTCTCACGGCCTTGAGAGCGATGCTTACGTGCTACAGACTCTCGCTCGGCACGCATACGACGGTAGATTGATTCACTAATCTCATCTGGAAGGTTGATCTTCTTCATACGGAAGTCAACGATGCGAACACCCAAGTCTTTCATTGCGCTTCCACGCGTGTCTTTCAACACTTCAGACATGATTAGATCACGCTCACCATCGATTTCCAATGCCTCACGTGCCGCTTCACTATTCAGTTCATCGCTATCTAGATCGTCTGGCAATACGTCAGTGTTACGTGGACCAGACACGATCTGTTTGATGTCACGAGAACCGATTTCTGAACGAAGCACGTCCGTCACTTTACGCTCCAAAAGCGCTTCAGCAGTCAGTGTATTGCCGCCACCTGTCGCTAGGTAGTAACGTCCGAAATCTTCGATACGCCACTTCACGTAGGTATCAATGATTACGTCTTTTTTCTCCGCAGTTACGAAACGGTCAGCACGGCCATCCATGGTTTGGATACGCGCATCTAACTGCTTAACGCGGTCAAATAGTGGCATTTTGAAATGCAGACCCGGCTCGTAGATACGAGTGATATCGTTATTGTCTTTCAATACACGACCAAATCGAACCACGATACCACGCTCACCTTCAGGGATAACGAATAGTGACATCAACATTAATGCCAGTGCGATGACCAGTACAGGGATCATTAACTTACGCATTCTTAGTATCTCCCTTGACGTGAATCTGTTGAACGAGACTGCGTACTCGAAGTGTCTTGGTTCGGGCGTTCAGACTCAAGTTGAATATGATCGTACGCTGAAGAAGACTTCGATTTACGTTTGGTGTCTGTTTGACCTTCCCCCGTCAACTTATCAATTGGTAGGTAAAGCAGATTGCCGCTCGATTCAGAGTCAATGAGCACTTTAGAAGTGCTTGAGTAAACCTCTTCCATGGCATCAATGTACAGACGGTCACGAGTAACGCCAGGTGCCGCTTGGTATTCAGGCAGTAGTTTTTCAAACTGCGCCACTTGACCAAGAGCTTCGTTGGTTACACGCTCGTTGTAACCTTGCGCTTCTTTCTTCAAACGCTCAGCACGACCTGTTGCCTTCGGCAAGATTTCGTTCTTGTACGCTTCGGCTTCACGGATGAAACGTTCTTCATCCTCACGTGCAGCGATAGCGTCATCAAACGCATCTTTTACTTGCTCTGGCGGACGTGCAGACTGGAAGTTCACGTCAACAATCACGATGCCCATATCGTAGCTATCAATGATTTGATTCAGTGTTTCTTGCGTCGTTTGACGGATTTGCTGACGGCCACTGGTTAAGATGCTATCCATTAGTGAGTCACCAATGACCGCACGTAACGCCGAATCTGTTGCTTGACGCAAGCTGTCATCAGCATTGGTTACGCGGTATAGGTATTTGTATGGGTCAGCAACACGGTATTGAACGTCCATCGCGACGGTTACTACGTTTTCATCTTTAGTCAGCATTAGACCAGATGCACGTAGCGAACGAATCGCCTGCACGTTTACAGCCGTCACTTCGTCAATAAAGCGAGGACGCCAGTTCAGACCGGGATCGACGATACGATCGTACTTTCCTAAACGCAAAACCACACCGCGCTCTGCTTCACCGATGGTGTAAAAACCAGCGAAGAACCACACCGCAATCGCAATAAGTGCAATGATGCCGAAGCCAATCGCACTACCGCCACCGCCGATAGGTGAACTACCGCCGCCTTTTTTACCAAACTTACCACCCAGCTTTTGACTCAGTTTGCTGAACACTTCATCTAAATCTGGCGGACCTTGATCTCGGCCACCAGGACGCTGGCCACCACGATTATTATTACCCCAAGGGTCATTATCGCGGCCATTGTTGCCGTTGTTATTTCCAGGCTCATTCCACGCCATTAGAAAGCTCCATCATTTGATATGACGTTATACTGTAGCAGTCCTTTAAGTGACTATAAAGTCGACTAAAACTGCCCCTTCTCTTTTTTCAAGTCTAGACCAATCTACTTGCTGCATTCGAATATCGATCAACAAGTTACCTTCCTGGTCATACTCCTCACGTTGAATACACTTCATTTGGAAGAATGTACTACGGAATCGTCCTTGATACTGTGGAGGAATTCTCAACTGATACTCAACGATTTGCGACGCTAAACGTTCTGTCAGCGCATCAAACAGGAGATCAATACCTATCCCTTCCATAGCAGAAACCCAAACGGTGCGAGGAAGGCCTTCCTCATCACGATCTATACGTGGTTTTTGCTCTTCTAGATTGTCAATCTTGTTCATGACGACGAGCGTTGGCACTTCATGTGCCTCGATCTCTTCTAAAACTTCATGAACAGCTTGAATATTCTCACGAAAACGCTCATCACTGGCATCAACAACATGTAACAAAATGTCAGCTTCTTGCGTTTCCTGCAACGTTGCTTTGAAGGCCGCAACCAAATCGTGAGGCAGATGTCGGATAAATCCAACGGTATCAGCAAGAATTGCAGACCCAACATCGGCTAACTCAATCTTACGTAACGTAGGGTCAAGAGTTGCAAACAGTTGATCTGCCGCGTAAACGCCAGCTTCCGTAATACAGTTGAAAAGTGTCGACTTACCCGCGTTGGTGTAACCGACGAGAGAAATCGTTGGGATTTCAGCTCGATTTCGGGCACGACGTCCCTGTTCACGCTGCTTTGCCACTTTATCTAAACGACGAAGGATAGCTTTAATTCTGTCACGCAATAGTCGGCGGTCAGTTTCTAACTGAGTTTCACCCGGCCCTCGTAGACCAATACCGCCTTTCTGCCTTTCAAGGTGCGTCCAACCACGAATTAAACGAGTAGAAATGTGTCGAAGTTGAGCCAACTCTACTTGCAGCTTACCTTCGTGTGTTCGTGCTCGCTGAGCAAAGATGTCAAGGATAAGACCAGTGCGATCGAGAACTCGACATTGGCACAGTTTTTCGAGGTTACGTTCTTGGGCAGGAGAGAGGGAGTGATTAAAAATCACTATTTCAGCACCCGTCAATTGTACCGCAGTAGCAATTTCTTGTGCCTTACCCTCTCCGACATAGTATTTCGGGTGAGGGGAGCGACGGCTACCAGTGACAACTTGCAGCGTCTCTACCCCTGCAGAAGACACCAGCATTTCGAATTCAGCCAGATCTTCCCATTCACCTTCTTGCGTGAAGTTGATATGAACAAGTACGGCTCGCTCACCGGATTCATAACGGTCAAACAAGCAATCAACTCCTTATTGTAAAAATACGAAATGAAGAATTAATCTTCAGATTTCTCTTGTGGACGATCACTTTGAGGACGATCACCACTGTGATGGCTCACTGGACGAGCCGGAACAACGGTAGAGATTGCGTGCTTGTACACCATTTGATTTACCGTGTTTTTCAACAGGATCACGAACTGATCGAATGATTCGATCTGACCTTGTAGTTTAATACCGTTTACCAGGTAAATAGATACCGGAATACGCTCACGACGTAGCGCATTTAGGAATGGGTCTTGTAGAGATTGCCCCTTAGCCATTTTATTTTCCTTATTTAATTTGTAGTTGTAATTATTTAGCTAGTGGTGCAATGCAAAAGGCACTTCTTTTTGCATCAGAGCTAAACGAATCAAAAAAGCACTCTAATTAATTAGCAGCATAATATAAAAACCGCCAACAACCGATCCTTTGAGAGTGCGTTCACGCCAAAACGATCACATTATACACAGCAATGTCAATCAGATGCTATCGCTTCTGACATGGTTGCCAGTGCCTGTTCAATGTTGCCGCTATCCAACCAAGTTAAATCATTCCAGCTGCGTAACCAGGTGATTTGTCGCTTGGCCAATTGACGAGTTGCACATACGCCACGAAAAATCGCTTCGTCTCGTGTACACTCCCCGTCTAAATACTCCCACATCTGCCTGTAACCCACGCAGCGAATAGAAGGTAGATCTGGGTGAAGATCATCACGCGCATAAAGCACTTTCATCTCATCTTCAAAACCAGCAGCCATCATTTTCTCGAAACGCAGTTCAATTCGACGGTGAAGTTCAGCCCTATCCTTGGGAGCTATTGCAAACTGTTTAACTCGGAACGGCAGGCTATCGCCTTTCGTTTGAGTCAACTCAGTCAGAGTCTGACCTGAAATACGAAAAACTTCTAACGCCCTAGACAAACGCTGAGGATCGTTAGGATGGATTCTCGCTGCTGATACAGGATCAATCTCTTTTAGTTCATCGTGCAACACTGACCAACCTTTAGTCAATGCCTCTTGCTCAATTTGCTGACGAATTTCAGAGTTTGCTGCTGGAAGAGGTGATAAACCTTCAAGTAATGCCTTGTAATACAGCATCGTACCACCAACCAGTAGCGGAATTTTTCCTTCAGCAACAATCTCATTCATCGCCTGCAGCGCGTCACGACGGAAATCTGCAGCAGAGTAAGACTCACTCGGATCCAAGATATCGATAAGGCGATGTGGCGCTAAACTAAGCTCACGCTCATCTGGCTTGGCGGTGCCGATGTCCATCCCTTTGTAGATCAACGCGGAGTCCACGCTGATGATCTCAACTGGGTATTTTTGACGCAGGCGTATCGCCAGCTCAGTCTTACCTGATGCGGTTGGCCCCATTAAGAAAAGAGCCAAAGGTAGTTTGTCTGTCATGGTTTTAATTTGGCAATCGTGGCAGAGAAATCAACAGCTGATACAAACTTTGTATCTTCTAATGGCAATAGACCATGTCGTAGCTGTTCAAGTTCCGCAATAATTTGAATGGCTTCAGAGAGAGTATAGTGGCTCTTAACCGTTGTAACCTGCATAGCAAGCCAATCGATAAGATCCGGCAGCATCTGGGCTGTTGCCACCTCTTCCTTCATACGTGTTTGCGCGTAAGATAACAGATCTGGTATCAAGTTTTGTAAGTTTTGTTGACGTAACGGTGCTGGCATACCCATCACCATCAAGGCTTTGTCATTTCTGGCTTTCAGTTGGATACCAAGCTGAGCAAAATCTTGTTGGAAATCTTGGGCTAACTTAATCAATCCAGAATCCAACTTCACCGATAATGGCACCAATAGCGGTTGAGCCTTCAACGCCCCATCACTCGGAGTGAGCTGCCCTTGGGTTCGGTAAAACTCCGCTCTTGGCAATGCCACTAAAGCCGCACCGCTATCGCTGTTCATCAAGACAAACCGTTCATCCACGATGGCTAATGCTTTGCCTAATGCCATTACTGGTGAAGGCAGAGCCTCAGAGCGAGGAGCCATGTCTGTCAACGACGGTGTCTGCTTCGATTCAAAATCTGGTGTTTGCAGTAATTCATGATAAGCGCGCACTTCTTGTTTACTTGGTGCGGGCTCAGCATGTCGCTGCTCTTTGTTTGAGTTCGGTTTAGGCGCTGGTTTGGACTCTATCCAATCAGTTCGTTTGAAAGAGTCCGTCACGCGCGCTTCCCGCACTGAGGAATCACTTAGAGGACGATCGCAAGGTTTCGCTTCGTAGTCCGAGCGTCCCGGATAGGCTGGTGTGTTATCTATCGCTTGATAGACACGCTCTGGTACTGGTGAACTTGTTTGCTCCGGTGCACTGGCTGGTTCAGGAGTTGGAACCATTGTCTCAAACGGCTCTACTGACTCAGCATGGTGGAACGCAGATTCGTTGACGTGTGGCTTATCAATCACTGAGCTTTGCACAAGGGCATCAGCCAGTGCTTGATAAATAAAATCGTGCACCAGTCGCGCTTGATGAAAGCGTACTTCATGCTTCGCTGGATGAACGTTCACGTCCACTTGGTGTGGGTCAAGTTCGATAAACAAGACATACGCTGCAAACTGATCCGGTTTTAAGCTGGTTTCATAGCTTTGACGAATCGCATGATTGATCAGCTTGTCACGCATCATGCGGCCATTTACATAGCAGTATTGTAGATCGCTCTGCTGCCTCGCTCCTTCCGGTGTCGTAATCCAGCCATGCAACTTGAGCCCTTGGTGCTCCAACTCAATACGTAGCATATTACGTACAAAGCCATTGCCACACACTGCAGCGATACGCTTTTCAGTCTGAAGCTGATTTTTTGCCGCACGATATTGGCGGATCATTTTGCCGTTGTGACGAACATTGATCGTGACATCAAAACGACTCAAAGCAATACGTTTCAATAACTCATCAATATGAGCGAACTCTGTTTTTTCAGTGCGCAAGAATTTTCGACGGGCAGGTGTGTTGAAGAACAGATCTAACACTTCAACTGAGGTACCAATTGGGTGTGCGCTTGGTTGTAACTTTACTTGCATATCACGCCCTTCAGAATAGGCGCTCCACGCCTGATCTTGCGTCGCGGGTCGAGAAGTCATCGTCAAACGTGATACCGAGCTGATACTCGCCAGCGCTTCGCCACGGAAGCCTAAGCTCATAATCGCTTCCAGGTCATCCAGGGTATGGATCTTCGATGTTGCGTGACGACTGAGCGCCAAGCCTAACTCATCTTTCACAATCCCTTTACCATTATCGCGCACGCGAATCAGCTTAGCGCCACCTTTCTCTATATCAATGTCGATACGTGTTGCGCCCGAATCAAGACTGTTTTCTACCAGCTCTTTCACGACAGAAGCAGGCCTTTCAACCACCTCTCCTGCCGCGATTTGGTTTGCCAGTCTAGCTGGCAAAATCTTAATGGTCATGATGAGTTATAAGCTCACTTACTTATTAGGGATAATTAGCTCTTGTCCTACGGCTAGCTCGTCAGAAGGTAAGTTATTTGCCTTACGGATACTCGATACGCTCACACCATATTTTGAGGCAATCTTACCAAGGTATTCTCCACGCGCCACTTTATGCTTACGGATTGGCTTGTCTTTCACCGCAACGGTGATCTTGAGTTTCTGACCGACTCGAAGCGTATCTGATTTCAGATTGTTCTCGCGGCGAATATCCGCAATCTTCACTTTATAGTGGCTAGCAATCTTACCTAGGAACTCACCCGATTTAACCGTGTGAGTGATGGTCTCTGTTTCTACCGTGTTTGCTTTGTTCGGAATTGATACCGCGGCGGCAGCGCCCCCAGGGATATTCAATTTCTGACCAACAGCTAAGCCACTCGATTTTAGCTTGTTCTCACTCATGATCGCTTTGGTTGACGTTCCGTATTTTTGTGCAATCACAGAGAGCGACTCACCCCGTTTCACGGTATGAACGATTGGCTTTGCCGACGACGAAAATACCGTCCCTTCTGGCGGGTTATCTTTCAGGTATTTCACAACCGCTTTGGTAATCGAACGTGCCAACTTGTCTTGATGCGAACGCTGGAACAGTAGCTTCTCTTCCGTCGGATTTGAAATAAAGCCGGTTTCAACCAGAACCGATGGGATCTGCGGAGAACGTAACACCGCTAGGCTGGTGTTTATCGGTTTTGAGTTGTGCAAACGCGCTACTTTACCCATCTCTCCTAAAATCTCCGTTGCTAGTTTGTAGCCTTCTTTTTGTGAATGGCTAAACTGCAAATCCAACAACGTTTGGTTTACGTTACGATCACTGGTATTACTAACAAATGCCGTACCTGAACCACCCAGCAACTCCGATTGCTTCTCATGGTTCTCTACCCAACGAGAAATCTCCGTGTTTGCCCTACGTGTATTTAACACAAACACCGATCCTCCGCGCGGTTGTGGCGAGGTAAAGGCGTCCGCATGGATAGAAATCAACAAGTGGGCGTCATTCTCTCGAGCTATCGCCACTCGGCGGTTAAGATTGACAAAGTAATCCCCTTTACGCGTCATTCTGGTTTTGATCCCAGGAACGGAATCAAGCTGCGCTGCGATCTTGCGAGAAATGCTTAACACGGCATCTTTTTCATACTTACGACGCGATGGACCGATTGAACCAGGATCTTCACCACCATGACCAGGATCGATAACAATCAAAATTTCCTGTGCACGTTGCACCGTGCTCATATCTTTACTTGTTGTAGACGGCTTCGTCGGCTTGGTGGTGCTCGATGCATTATTGCCGTGCGACAAATCCACCACAAGACGGTGACCATATCGGCCGCCTGGTGTTGGGCTAAGCTTAAACAGCTCCGCCTTTACACCCTTTTTAAGTTCAAATACCAAACGGTAAGTATTTTTGTTTGGTGGTGAGCTCTTACGAACTCGCTTTAATACCGGACTATCGGTCACCGAAACGGGCAACTGAGCTTGCATTGATGTGTCTTTAAGATCCACAACCAAACGATCAGGACTCGACAACGAAAAATAAGAATAGTCTGCTTCGGAGCTTAAATCGATAACGACACGAGTCTCATCAGGTGAAGGCCAGACTCGGAAGTTTTTAACAACGTTAGCAAACGCTAAATTGGGGATGATAAGGAGAAAAGTGGCGACGAATGCCACCACTGACCTAAAATTCGAAATACTCAACATAACTCCAATTGACTGAGTAACTGCACACCATATTCATTGTTCGCCGTTAATTCGGCTATACGCTGCTCGCCCTGGTAGCGAATATCCACATCAAGATCAGGTTGTGGCAACAGGCCATGCCCTTTTTCTGGCCATTCAACCAAGCAAATCGCATCATCAGTAAAGTAATCTCGAATACCCATAAATTCGAGTTCTTCAGGATCCGCAAGACGATAAAGATCAAAATGGTACACTTGCCACTTATCTAGCTGATAAGGCTCAACTAAAGTATAGGTTGGACTTTTAACATTGCCTTGATGACCAAGAGCACGGACAAAACCACGGCTAAACGTCGTTTTACCTGCACCCAAATCGCCATGCAGATAAATCGTGGTTTGTTGAGAACAAAGCTGAGCCAATGCGGTACCTAATGCGACCGTTTCGTGCTCATCTTTTAAGTGAAATTGTTTCGTGCTCATTATTGCTTCTCTAACTATTGATCGTTGACTATATAAAAATCAAAAGAACAGGAATAGTAAACTGTGTTGGTTTTGAGAGACAAGCTCTCAAATGTCATATATGCGAAAAAAGTAATCAAATAGACCAAAACACAACTCATTAACTCAATACTAAAATCAAGTCTAGACGCTTGGTTTAGCAACAATGAATTGACTCGTTTGCGATCCAGTAACCCAATACAGCCTCTCTGTTCCATATCACGCAACTTAGAAGTCACTCACTGCCCCTAAGCTAACCTAGGATGAGTCCATACTAAACAACAAAACTAGACTTTCTGGTAGCACCTGCAAATAAGATCCGTTAAGATCCGGCCCCCTTTATCTCGGTGATAAAATATGAACTACGAACAACTCGCACAACAAATTAAAATTTGGGGAAAAGAGCTTGGCTTTCAAAAAGTCGGCATCTGCGATGTTGATCTTAGTGAACATGAGGTCGCGCTACAAAATTGGCTCGACTCTGGTTACCACGGTTCAATGGACTGGATGGCTCGTCATGGTATGATGCGCGCCAGACCCGCGGAGTTATTACCGGGAACGGTTCGTGTTATCAGCGTGCGAATGGACTACCTGCCACCAGAGGCCAAATTTGCTTCTAACCTAGCAAACAAAAACCACGCATACATCAGTCGCTATGCCTTGGGCCGCGATTACCACAAGTTGGTAAGAAAACAGCTCAATAAATTAGGCAAGCTCATTGAGCAAGAGGCCGGTCAATACGGCTACCGTCCATTTGTCGATTCGGCTCCAATCCTTGAGCGTCCATTAGCTCAAAAAGCAGGATTAGGCTGGACGGGAAAACACTCGCTTATCTTAGATAAAGACTGTGGTTCATGGTTTTTTCTTGGAGAGCTACTGATTGATTTACCGCTGCCTGTCGACCAACCTAGCGTCGATCACTGTGACAAATGTAAAGCCTGCATCACCTCATGCCCAACGCAGGCCATCGTCGAAGATAAAATCGTGGATGCTCGACGTTGTATCTCTTACCTCACCATTGAATTTGATGGTGTCATCCCAGAAGAATTCCGTAAGCCAATGGGTAACCGCATTTATGGCTGTGACGATTGCCAGCTAGTGTGCCCTTGGAATCGTGATGCTGAGATTACCAAGCAGAACGACTTCCATCGCAGAGAGGGTTTTGAAGACCCAGACTTAATCACAATGTTCAATTGGGATGAAGCAACCTTCCTCAAACAGATGGAAGGTTCTGCCATCCGTCGAATTGGGCACGAACAATGGCTGCGTAATATTTCTATCGCACTAGGGAACGCAGAGTACAGCCAAAAAATCATTGAAGCACTAGAAAGTAGGCGCGGTGAAAGTAAGTTACTTGATGAGCATGTTGAATGGGCACTAGCTCAGCAACTCAACCAAGTGCCATTTAATCAATCTGACCCTATCGAAATAAAGAAAAAACGTTTAATCCGAATCGTTGAAAAGGGTCTAGCGAGAGACGCGTAGTACTTAGCCTATATACAAGAAATTGAAAACACTTTTCGCATATTCAATTCATGATGCTGTTCTCAATTCCGCAATGTGGAAAAAAGAAAAGTACCCTAGTTAAAATGGGTTACAGAAAAAAGTTAAACACAACTTCAAGAAATGACTAGGATCAAGAAAAAACAAAATAATGATCCTATTTTAACGTATTCGATCCGAACAAAAGGCAGCATTATTGCTATATAACAATAACTTAAGAGAAAAAATAATGTACGCTAAACTTCAATATAAAGAAAGGATCTTTCTTTACCACTTCAAAAATCCAATCTGAGAACACTTTATCAACTGACTTATCCACAGAACAAGATATGTGGATAACTCTGTTAATTGAATAGCTTAAAGCGCTCCGAACATCAAAATATTCACTATCAGACGAGTTTTATCATGCGCAACACACAAACGAAATCGTCCGACATCGAAAGATGCGGATTATTATTGTACTTTTGGGATTCATGCTTCTCAGCATTAGGAAAAGAGCAATGAGAATTGGCTGCGACAGCCTCACTTCATCAGGCGGCGCATCAATAAACAGTTTTAGGGTATAACACTTATCAATACCCAAACTATTCTTTGAAGTTGGTTGCGGGAGCCGGATTTGAACCGACGACCTTCGGGTTATGAGCCCGACGAGCTACCAAGCTGCTCCATCCCGC
>NZ_JBNFXP010000031.1:0-41816 GCF_052877535.1 Vibrio sp. PNB23_22_6
TGCGTTCTCCGTTTGTTTCAGTGTAAACGGAAAACCTCTAATTGCGAGCGACCAGTTTTTCGGGGAGGGTTACAATCTGACTTTAGATGACAGCTTATTGTGCTGGCATGTTGTCGATAATACGTTCACGGATCAACTTAAGGGTTGACTCCGTCGACAAGTAATCAACATCGATAGGGAAGTAAGCATCGTTAATCTGCAATACCAAACTAGGGTAAGAACTGACTCCTAAGCTCTTAGCAAGGCTTAACTGGTCTTGGAAAACACCTTCCAGCAAAGTGCCGTCCATATCGTTCTTGAACTGTTGGACATTCAAACCAATCTCTTTTGCTAACTGTAGATGGGTTGCTTCTTCATGAGGAGGCATTGCTCGCAGATAGTAAGCATGCTGAATGGCTTCCAGCATCTGCTCGTAAGAGTCTTGAAAACCCGCTGCGATAACCGCACGACACGATTGGTACGTACTTCTCACTGGCGTGCACAATGTCCAAAAGTCATAATTGAATTTCGTGCCAAGCTGACACTCGATTTGCTTCCAAACCTGTTCAATTTTTTGCTGCATTTCTGGCGGCATTGGCAGATTAGTATCTGGCGCAAGGCCGCCCACCACATACTCAAATTGAATCACACCTGGCAGTTGTTGTTTCAGTTTTTCTATTGTGGGCTTGTATCCCCAACACCAACTGCACATCGGGTCATGTACGTAGTAAAGCTTTATATTCATTCCACTAACCTAAAAAAGAAAAAGGAGCCAGTTCGGCTCCTTGATATTCTATCGCTAAATGTGAGTATTGACGAATTACTCAGCGTCACCTTCAACACGTGCTGCCGCTTCTTTGATTAGAGGCTGAAGCTCACCTTTCTGGAACATTTCCAAAATGATGTCACAGCCGCCGATCAACTCGCCTTCAACCCATAGTTGTGGGAATGTTGGCCATTGCGCGTATTTTGGTAGCTCTGCGCGGATATCAGGGTTTTGTAGAATGTCTACGTAAGCGAACTTCTCACCACATGCCATCAACGCTTGCGCTGCCTGAGAAGAGAAACCACAGCTAGGCAGTTTCGGTGAACCTTTCATGTACAACAGGATTGAGTTTTCTGAAATCTGTTGTTTGATTTTGTCGATAGTTTCCATCGCTTCCTCATTCATGGATGTGAACTTTAATTATTGCCACATTCTACTCAATAAATGCAGAATAAAAACCACATAATTGATACGTCTTTTACTTAGCCACCTCAAAATATTTTCACATCGGGGTTTTAATAAAGTAAAAACTTGCTAAAATACTTTCCAAGTCAGTCGCCATGACTACAAATCAATAAGAACATTGGAAGCAATCGAAAGGTAATCCTTTCATATCTATGGAGAATCAATCAATGGCATTTGAACTACCAGCTCTTCCTTACGCGAAAGACGCGCTAGAACCACACATCTCGGCAGAAACGCTAGATTTCCACCACGGTAAGCACCACAACACTTACGTTGTTAAGCTAAACGGCCTTATCCCTGGTACTGAGTTCGAAGGCAAAACACTAGAAGAGATCGTTAAAACTTCTACTGGTGGTGTATTCAATAACGCTGCACAAATCTGGAACCACACGTTCTACTGGCACTGTCTAGCGCCAAACGCTGGCGGTGAACCAACTGGCGCGGTTGCGGAAGCAATCAATGCAGCTTTTGGCTCTTTCGAAGAGTTTAAAGCAAAGTTCACTGATTCAGCGATCAACAACTTCGGTTCTTCATGGACTTGGCTCGTTAAGAAAGCTGACGGTTCTCTAGAAATCGTGAATACTTCTAACGCAGCGACGCCACTAACAGAAGAAGGTTCTACTCCACTTCTGACTGTTGACCTATGGGAACACGCGTACTACATCGATTACCGCAACGTACGTCCTGATTACATGAACGGCTTCTGGGCACTTGTAAACTGGGATTTCGTAGCAGAGAACCTAGCGAAGTAACCTCTTCTCCCAAGTTCAATTTAGTTTTATGCAAAAGCTCGCGATTTCGCGGGCTTTTTTATTTTTCATTCCCCCTCTTATCGTGTAATTCCCCCTAAAGTTCTCCCTCTTAGTGCCGTTATAGAAGCATCAACGGGGAGCATCATGCAAATTCATACTTTAGACAAAGCAGCAATCATCAACGAGCTTCAGTTCGGCAATGGGATTAACCATGCTGTACATGATGGTCGTCGTGCTGATTTTGCGCTAATAATGTCGATGTTTTCAAATGACGTGCGTGATGTCGTTCCCGTCGAAGAAGTACCAGAAATTAAAACAAGCGACGATATTCTTCGTCATCAATTTGGTTTATCTCACCCACAAGCATTGCGTTCAGACAGCAGCAGTTATGAGATCGCCGCAGAGCAAACAAAACAGTTTCATCACGCTGGGCTGCCATCGGCAAAGCTCAGTCACTACCTAAAGCCAGATGCGCTAACCTACATGCCTCAGGATACCTTTAACCTACCAGAAGAGGTCTACCACAACTTATCCGGTCATGAACGTCGCAGCTTAGGTGAACGTAATAAGCAATTGATTCCTGAAGCAGGCCTCTATAACCAATTGGTTGCGGCACAACGCCAGTATCAGATCCAAGTACAAGCGTAGCGATTCAATGTTTATCATAAAAATTGCATTTCAAGGACGTAAGAAATGTGACTGCTTACTAATTCCTAAACATTACCTACCATTGACTAAGCGTAGTTTGAACGTATTCACACATAATCAATAAATTTCATCCATGCTGTTAGCACGACCCTTTCTTGTATTGTTTACAAATACACATACACTGAAGATGCTATGGATATTAAACACTCAGTCATTCTCATTACCTCTGCAGGAACCGTTCTTGGCCGAACCTGCTCTAGTCATTTCGCCCATCTTGGCGCGACCGTGGTTCTGTGTGACGAAGACTTAAGTTCCTTAAATGAAACCTATCATCAAATTAGCGTGTTTTCTGACAAGGTATACGAGATAAATGTTTGTAGTGCTAACACAACGTCAGTCAACCTACTGTTTGATAAAATAGAGTCGCGACTAGGCACGACACCGGACGTTGTCGTGAATTGTTGGACCTGCTCCACGCTGCCCAGTTTAATGGCGCCAGAGCCAATGAGCACCTACATTGATCATCTCTCCTCCGCGGCACGATGCCTGTATACCTATGGCCAAGTGAGTGCAGAACGTTTTCGTTCTAGAAAAAAGAAGGGCGTCATCGTCAACGTTATCTCACATGACAACCACGTAAATCTGTCAGGTGTAGAAAGCATAGCTGCCTTAGTATCAGGGTTTACCTATAGTTGGGCAAAAGAGCTCACCCCTTTCAATATCCGGGTCGGTGGTGTCATCCCTTCGGTGAGCCATAGCAGTGAAAACGTGGAAGAAAGTCACTGGGCAGAGGTCCAAGACGAATTGGTGAGGAATACGGCTTATATCGTGACTAACGATTACTTTAGTGGTCGCGTGGTCACGACAGAAGTGTGATATGAAATTCTTCTGCTAAGCAAGGTCATTCTCGCTGAACAAAAAAAAGCCCCAACCTTTAGGTTGGGGCTTTAAGTTTCCCGATTAAGATTTCGTGCTAGCGAAAACCTTATCTCATAAGCAACGCTTAATTATGCGTCAGCTTTTTCTTTTTTTGCTTTTGGCGCAGTTTTCGCTGCTTCTTGGTCTGCTTTCTTCTTGATAACCGTTGTACCTTCGAAAGTTTCACCTTCAACGAACGCTTTACCGTAGTAAGAAGCAAGTAACACTTCTTTTAGCTCAGTGATTAGAGGGTAACGTGGGTTAGCACCTGTACACTGGTCATCGAACGCTTCAACCGCTAGTTCATCTAGTTTCGCTACGAAATCAGCTTCAGAAACACCTGCTGCTTGGATAGACATTGGGATGTCTAGGTTGCCTTTCAGCTCGTCCAACCATGCTAGTAGACGTTCAATCTTCTGAGCAGTACGGTCACCTTCTTGGCTTAGGCCTAGGTGGTCAGCAACTTCAGCGTAACGACGACGTGCTTGTGGACGGTCGTATTGAGAGAACGCAGTTTGCTTAGTTGGGTTGTCGTTCGCGTTGTAACGAACAACGTTCGAGATTAGTAGTGCATTCGCTAAACCGTGTGGTAGGTGGAACTCAGCACCAATCTTGTGCGCCATAGAGTGACAAACACCTAGGAATGCGTTCGCAAAAGCGATACCAGCGATAGTTGCCGCGTTGTGTACTTTCTCACGAGCGATTGGGTCGTTTGCACCGTTCGCGTAGCTTGAAGGTAGGTACTCTTTAAGCATCTTAAGTGCTTGTAGAGCTTGACCATCTGAGTACTCGTTCGCAAGAACAGATACGTAAGCTTCTAGAGCGTGAGTTACTGCATCGTAACCACCAAACGCTGTTAGAGACTTAGGCATGTTCATTACCAGGTTAGCATCAACGATAGCCATGTTTGGCGTGATTTCGTAGTCCGCTAGTGGGTACTTAGCACCAGTCTTGTCGTCTGTAACAACCGCGAATGGCGTAACTTCTGAACCCGTACCTGAAGTTGTAGTGATACATACAAGCTCAGCTTTCTTACCCATTTTAGGGAACTTGTAGATACGTTTACGGATGTCCATAAAGCGCATTGCTAGTTCCGCGAAGTGAGTTTCTGGGTGCTCGTACATTACCCACATGATCTTAGCAGCGTCCATTGGAGAACCACCACCTAGAGCTAGGATTACGTCAGGTTGGAAGCTCTTCATTGCTTCTGCACCTTTCTCAACAACAGATAGTGTTGGATCCGCTTCTACGTCAAAGAACGTTTGAACTTCGATGCCTTGCTCTTTAAGCAGTTTAACTACTTCATCAGCGTAACCGTTGTTGAATAGGAAACGGTCAGTTACTAGGAACGCGCGTTTCTTACCTTCTAGGTCGCTCATTGCGATTGGTAGGCTACCACGACGGAAGTAGATAGACTTAGGTAGTTTGTGCCACAACATGTTTTCAGCTCGCTTAGCTACAGTTTTCTTGTTGATAAGGTGCTTAGGACCAACGTTTTCAGAGATAGAGTTACCACCCCATGAACCACAACCTAGAGTTAGAGAAGGTGCTACATTGAAGTTGTAAAGGTCACCGATACCACCGTGAGTAGTCGGGATGTTTACAAGGATACGTGCAGTCTTCATCTTGTCACCGAAGTAACGGATGCGGTCAGCGTTTACGTCTTGGTTAGTGTAAAGACCAGAGGTGTGACCGATACCACCGATTTCAACCATTGTTACCGCTTGAGCAACCGCGTCTTCGAAGCTGTCAGCACGGAATAGACCTAGCGTTGGAGATAGTTTCTCGTGAGCGAACTCATCATCGATCGATACTTTACCTAGACCTTCACCTACAAGCACTTTCGTGTCAGCAGGAACTTTAACGCCAGCCATTTCAGCGATTGCTGGAGCAGGTTGACCTACGATTTTCGCGTTTAGCGCGCCATCGATAAGAAGTACTTTACGTACTTTGTCAGCGTCAGCTTTAGATAGAACGTGAGCCTTGTGAGAAGCGAAACGCTCTTTCACTTCGTCGTATACTTCGCTAACGACGATTGCAGCTTGCTCAGAGGCACATACTACACCGTTATCGAATGTTTTAGACATCAGGATAGAAGCAACAGCTCGTTTGATATCAGCGGTTTCGTCGATAACGACAGGAACGTTACCTGCACCTACACCGATTGCTGGCTTACCAGAAGAGTAAGCGGCTTTAACCATGCCTGGACCACCAGTTGCAAGGATAAGAGCAATACCGTCGTGCTTCATTAGCGCGTTAGAAAGCTCTACAGATGGTTGGTCAATCCAACCGATGATGTCTTTTGGAGCACCCGCTGCTACTGCTGCATCTAGAACAAGTTTAGCTGCGTCGTTAGTAGAGTTTTTAGCGCGTGGGTGTGGTGAGAAGATGATACCGTTACGAGTCTTAAGAGAGATTAGAGATTTAAAGATCGCGGTAGAAGTAGGGTTTGTTGTTGGTACGATACCACAAATAATACCTACAGGCTCAGCGATAGTCATCGTGCCTAGGTTATCATCTTCTTCAAGGATGCCACACGTTTTTTCGTCTTTGTATTTGTTGTAAATAAACTCAGACGCGAAGTGGTTCTTGATTACTTTATCTTCAACAATACCCATACCAGACTCAGCAACCGCTTGTTGTGCTAGCGGAATACGAGCGTGGTTAGCTGCTAGAGATGCTGCACGGAAAATTGCATCCACTTTCTCTTGAGAGAACGTAGCGAATTCTTCTTGAGCCGCTTTAACACGAGCTACTAGAGCATCTAGTTCAGCCAAATTAGTTACAGGCATAGGGAATCTCCTAAAATTAACAAATATTAAAAACTTTTTAGTAAGGCTATTGTGTTTCGTTTTTACTGTTCATCAGTTATTTAGCAAACAACCGTCTTAGTAAATTGCTTTCAGGACTGAGTATAATATTTCAGAGTGTGAAAAAAATTGACCTGGATCACTTCTCTCTCTCGAAATACCTCAAAAGTAGTGGTTAACCACAACAAAGCAAGCTAAATAACTGATAAATATAAAAATTAAAATAATTTAACTTCAGTACAAAAAAACAGCATACAGATTTGAAACTATAAGAAACAACAATAATGTGTAAAAAAGTTTCATTTTCGGCCAACAAAATTACATGTAGTGCCAAGTTTATGTGCCACTGAGAGTATATCCGCTTTACCTTATCTCTCTACAATCCCTCTATTTTTTTATCAAAAGTGTGCGAATGTTAACGCTTGTATAAAACAGCTCATTCTCTCACCATCTTTTTACGTAACAAATCACTTACAGATTACATACGTTTTCTTCAATAATTAGTTTTTCTCACAAATAGTAGGCCAGATACGTTAGTTTTTTTCATTTCTTCCTACTAGACTTTTGCCTTACATTTAGCGACTAAATTACTCCTTCCCTTTTTCACTACTGTGATCCTTTATGAGTACGCGATATGCAGACTTTTGAGCTAGCGATTTTCCTGCAGTTTTTCCTAGGCTTAGTTGCCGCTGTTAACCCAGTCGGTATCATGCCTGTTTTTGTTTCATTAACCGGTCATATGACACCTGAAGAAAAGAACAAAACCGCAACGACAGCAAACATAGCGGTTGCGATTATTTTGATCATTTCACTCTTTGCTGGTCAGTTACTGCTAGACATGTTCAGCATTTCCCTAGACTCATTTCGTGTGGCTGGCGGTTTGCTGCTTTTAAGTATCGCTTTCTCAATGATGAGCGGTAAATTAGGTGAAGATAAACAGAACAAGCAGGAAAAAACCGAGTACGTTAGCCGTGAGCAGATTGGTGTTGTGCCACTGGCTATGCCGCTGATGGCTGGTCCTGGTGCAATCAGCTCAACCATCGTATACGGTGCGCGTTACCCGAGCATGATGGATACTGTCGGCATTAGTATCACTATTATGCTGTTCTGTTTATGCTCTTGGTTGCTATTCCGTTCCGCTCCTTTGATCGTTCGCTTCCTTGGCCAAACAGGCATCAACGTCATTACACGTATCATGGGTCTGATCCTTGGTGCGCTGGGCATTGAGTTCATTGCTAACGGTTTAAGAAACCTATTCCCTGGCTTAGCGTAAGTTCATAAACTTCTGGTATGATGTTGTGATTGATTTCATTTTCAAAAATGACAGTGCAACATCATGCCTCGCAAGTTTATTAAGCATCATTTATACGTCGTTATCTTCGGTACACATACCCGTGCCGGGCGCGCCTTTGATATCGCGCTGATTATCGCCATCATTACATCACTTGTGGTTCTTATTCTTGAGTCATTACCAAGCGTGATGACAGAGTGGTCTCAACAGCTTCGGTACATTGAATATACGTTCACTGCCCTATTTACCATTGAATACCTACTAAGACTCTACTGCTCACCAAAACCTAAGTCATATGCCACTAGCTTTTATGGTGTGGTAGACGTGCTCGCGATTTTACCCACTTATCTGGCCATCTTCTTCCCTGGTGCGTCCTTTATGGGGGTAGTGCGTTTACTGCGCGTGATGCGCATCTTCCGTATTCTAAAACTGGTTCGTTACCTACAAGACTCAAATATCCTGTTACGCTCACTGCTGATGGCGCGCCGCAAGATCCTCATATTCTTTAGTACCGTGGGGATCCTCGTTACTATTTTGGGGTCACTGATCTTCGTGATTGAAGGTCCTCACAACGGTTTTACTAGCATTCCGAAGAGTATTTACTGGGCCATTGTAACCATCACGACTGTTGGTTACGGGGATATGGTGCCACAAACAGATTTAGGTAAAGCGATAGCTGCACTGACCATGCTGCTGGGCTATTCAATTCTCGCCGTACCGACCGGTATTATTACTGCAGAATTAAGTAATGAAATGAACGCTCACAAACAACTAGTAAAATGTCCGAACTGCAATCGCTCAGGTCATGATTCAGATGCAATGCACTGTAAGCATTGTGGTAGTGAACTTGCCGACCCTGATAAACGCATTGTCAGAAATGAAGAGACTAAAAATCAGTCATGATAAAAAAGCGCCCAATTGGGCGCATTCAAAATAGATATCTTAGAACTGGGATAGATTAAGCCTTTTCAGCAAGGATAATTCGTAGAGTTCGGCGTAGAGGCTCTGCCGCCCCCCATAGTAGTTGGTCACCGACCGTAAAGGCATTTAGGAAATCATCGCCCATAGCCATCTTACGTAAGCGCCCTACCGGAATAGATAGCGTGCCTGTTACTTTCGCTGGCGTTAGCTCTTGAGCGGTAATGTCACGATTATTTGGAATTACTTTCACCCAGTCATTGTGCGTCGCAATGATCTCTTCGATTTCATCCATTGGCACGTTTTGCTTCAGCTTGATCGTCAATGCTTGAGAATGACAACGCATTGCACCAATACGAACACAAGTACCATCAATTGGCACTGGCGCATCTTGGAAACCAAGAATTTTGTTCGCTTCAACGCCCGCTTTCCACTCTTCTTTACTTTGACCATTATCACGCTTCACATCGATCCAAGGGATCAAAGAGCCCGCTAGCGGCACGCCGAATTGATCAGTAGGGAATGAAGAACTGCGCATGATGTCAGCCACTTTCTTGTCGATATCAAGAATAGAGCTAGAAGGATTCGCCAACTCGGAACTCACCGCGTCGTTGATCACACCCATCTGAGAAATCAGCTCACGCATATTTTGTGCACCTGCGCCAGACGCCGCTTGATACGTCATTGCACTTGTCCACTCAACTAGGCCTTTCTCGAACAGACCACCAAGGCCCATTAGCATCAAGCTCACTGTACAGTTACCACCAACAAACGTATTGGTACCACCGTGAATGCCTTGCTGAATTTGTGCTAAGTTTACCGGATCTAGCGTGATGATGGAGTCTTCTGCCATACGCAGTGTAGAAGCGGCATCAATCCAGTAGCCTTTCCAACCCGCTTGACGTAACGCCGGGTAAACTTTCTCTGTGTAACCACCACCTTGACACGTAATCACGGCATCAAGCCGCTTTAAGCTGTCAATATCGAAAGCATCTTGCAGTAGGCCCGCATCTTTGCTGTTTACAAATAGCGGTGCAGGAATACCCACTTGAGACGTGCTATAGAAAACTGGCTCGATCAAATCGAAGTCATTCTCTTCGACCATACGCTGCATCAAAACCGATCCGACCATGCCGCGCCAACCAACTAAACCTACTCTCATCGCATTAACTCTCCATGTATATTTTTGAAACTTTCTCCATAGTTCAATTTTCGACACAAAATCTCAAGCACTAATTTGAAAATAAGTACAACTTTTCGGCACTTATGCTTAGAAATGTCATCCAAAGAGGCATTCCTTTCTTTTGTTCTCTATGAAAACGGCCATTCACGAACAAAAGCCGAGGGGTGTTTGGTTATGGTCTTACCACTAAATGAGAAAATGAACATATGAAGCACGCTACATTTACACTACAAAACATTTAAGTCCATTTTGATTAATAATTACAGTGTATATATTTTACAAGCAAACGTTTATATGGACGATAGGCAAGATAAATCACCAAATGTTCGAAATATAATTTTTGTTAATGTATGTTAGGCCCGATTACAACAGGGAGCGCCTTCCTCTATTGCTCCAAGAACGACAGAGGCACATATGAAGCAAGTTACACCACGCCTTCCTAGTCTGATACAGGCATTGATCGCACTAGGTTTGTTTCTTTTTTTGGCGTTTTCATTTACTGCCAAATTAAACCTGCCAATTCAGCTCGCACTCTATATTGGTTGGTTCATTATTATGCTATTGGGCCTAAAACTTGGTCACCAGTATAAAGACCTAGAAAAAGCGGCACTAAACGGCATTTCTAATGGCTTAGGTGCGGTACTTATTCTTTTGGCTGTTGGCGCACTCGTGGGGACATGGATTTCTGGTGGCATTGTGCCAAGCATTATTTACTATGGTTTAAATGCGATTCACCCATCGATCTTTTTACTCGCAACCATGATCATTTGTTCTTTGACAGCTCTTGCTACGGGTACGTCTTGGGGCGCGGCTGGTACGGCTGGTATCGCAATGATGGGGATTGGACAAGGTCTTGGTGTACCCGCGTCAATTACTGCAGGTGCGGTGCTTTCAGGTTGTTACTTTGGTGACAAGATGTCGCCACTCTCTGACTCGGTCATCCTCGCTTCTTCAATGTCAAACGTTGAAGTGGTAGAGCACATCAAAGGCATGCTGCCGATCGCCCTAATCAGCTACATCATCACTGGCATTATGTTTACTGCGTTCGGATTCCACTACGCAGGTAAACTCGACATGAGCCAAGTGGAGTCAGTCATTCTGGCGATGGAGCAACAGTTTTATATCACCCCTTATTCATTTGTGCCTGTCATCATCGTGTTAGGTCTACTTGCGATGCGTATGCCTTCTTTCCCGGTCATCAGCTTTGGCTCACTGCTGGGTATCATTTGGGCAGTCATGATTCAGGATGTCGACTTCCTAACCGCATTTAATACCGCATGGGCTCCATTTGATATCTCTTCTGGTGTGGAGTTCATTGACTCGATTCTTAACCGTGGCGGGATGTCTTCCATGCTTAGCTCGGTTGCGGTAATCGTATTCGGTCTGGGTTTTGGTGGCTTACTCGATAAAGTCGGTGTTTTGGACACCATTGCGAAACTGTGCGAGAAACGAGTCCAAAGTGCGGGCTCACTCGCTACCAGCACCATTGGTACAGCATTCATGGGTAACGTTTTTGGCTCTGCAATGTACGTATCGCTCATCCTGACACCAAAAATCTGTGCGAAAAACTATGACCGCTTGGGCTACAAACGTAAGAATCTATCACGCAACGCTGAATTCGGTGGAACGCTAACATCAGGTATGGTGCCATGGAGTGATAACGGTATCTACATGGCAAGCATTCTTGGTGTGGCCACCCTATCTTACGCACCATTCATGTGGCTGAGTTTTGTTTGTATCATCGTAACTATCTTCACTTCTTACATGGGTTGGTTTGTTGATAAATGTGAACCAACTGTGGACAGGGCAGAACAAGAAGAAAGCGAACTAAAACAGCAAACCGCTTAATCTCGTCAGCCAAACAAAAAAAGAGCGCTTCGTGCGCTCTTTTTTGATCTTACGTTTAAATGTTTCTCTTTAGACTGACGTTGGTTTCACTCTCACCGCAGAGCGTTTACCTAACATGTAGCCTAATGCTAGAGGCGCAAAGAAGATCACCAAGATGAATAAAATGAAGTAGATAATGGTGCTCTTCACCAGTTCAATCAGCTTGTCCATCGCCAAACTCACCACTTCCTGTGAAACATGGTCCAAGTTTTTAGCAAACTGAGCACGCTCACTTGAGATGATTTGTGCGATCTCTTGACGCTCTCTCGCCACCATTTTCTCTAGTGCTTGTCGCTCTTCACTTAGCTGAGATAAACGCTCTTCCGCTTTTTCATCAATATCTTCAACCAGTGGCTGCAACTGCACGGCCATTTGCTGTGCCAGATTTCGCATGTACTCAGGATTGTTGTCGATAAAGTCTTTAAGAGACTCTGATGTCACTTTTAAGCTATTCAATGCGGCATTAACGTGTTCAATACTTGCCGCGCTGTTCAACGCTAATAACTGTGCTTTCCACGTCATAATTTTTGGCGTTTGCTCAGACACGAGGCTTAGCCGGTCAGATACATCACCAATCGCTTCTGGCATCGTACCTAACGTCGTCACCGCCTCCTCTTCACTGATTTTGCTCGCCTCTAACCACGCTCGATAAGCCGGTGTACGAATCATGCTTAAATCAGCAAACGGGTATTGTGCAACAAAGTCTGCCACAAAGAGTTTGGTCTTGTTGTATACGTCTTTCTTCAATAACGATTGCGCTAGCTTATCGACCTCTTTCGCAAGGTGGGCGGAAACTTGCTGGGCTTCTGTGGTGGCAAACAAATCCTTCCCAGCGCCTTGAGAGTAAAACTGATTCATTTGCAGTGTAAACACCCAAGTATCAATCAACGCGGCCATAGGAGAAACTTGGTATGCCGCAGCTTGCAAGCCTTCTTCTGCGTTAATTTTCCAAAGTAAAATGTAAGACTGATGCACTTTATCTCTCGGCTCGTAACGTTCGTGGAGCACATCTGCGGCTTGCTCGACTTGAGCAAAAAACTGTTGAGCGTATTCCCGTGTCATAATACGCATGTTTAATTCTTGCTTGGTCAGCGGAACCGTTTGGCTATCAATTTTGATTTCCAGCAGCGAGCAGCCTGAAAGCGTCAAAACGAAACAAGCCACCATCAATGAGGATAGTCGGCGGATAGACATGAAATTACCTATGGTCAAAATCTACAGAACAAAAAAGAAATAACCAAGTCACAGAAGTAACTTGGCTATCGCGGCTATTTTAAGCCAGAGAGAGTTCAACCCGTTAGTAATTATCGCATCTTTTCAAGATTGAGAACTTGCTGGGCAAAATCGACCGTTCGTTTCAGTTCATTGCTCAACTTGGCAATCAGAGCCTTTGGAACTTCAATACCTTGCTTCATTAAGTGTTCAATATCGCTAGATACGCTATACAGAACCATCGCCCCTAAGTTACCAGATACGCCCCTCTGGCTATGTACTAGTCGTTGAGCTCTCTCTCGGTCGTCATTATTCATTAACTGCCTGAACTTCCCTCCATCACCGGAGTGGTCGTGAATAAAAAGTTCAAGCAAAAAGCGAACGGCCGCCTCGTCACCTGACAATGAATCAAGAATGTTATCAATATCGAGAATGGGTTCTTCCACTGCCAAGAGCATATCCTCCAAATGTTCTTTCTTATCCGTGACTAAATTCGCCTTCATTCATTTTTAACGATTGAGTGAAGGATGAGCCAACAACCGATAAGAGCTTGTTCTTCGCTTGCACACTGCACATAAAAAAAGAGAGCACGCGGCTCTCTTTTTTATGAATTAGTTACGGCTTAACTGATCTTTTAGGTTTGGTGGAGTGCCTTTGATCGTTAGTGTGTCGGTTTCAGGGTCGTAGAAAATACGCTCTCCAAGTAACAGACTATCGAAGCTGATGTTCAAACCACCACCAGCCCCGACATACTTAGTCAACTTACGGACAGTTGAACGATCACCAGGGAAAGAGTCTTCTAACTCATAACCTTGCTCTTTGGTGAAGTCCATAAAACTCGTGCCACCTTGGCTTGCCGGCAATTCACCAGACAGTTCAGCTATTTGCACTTCATCGCCCGATTTGATTTGCTCGTTACAGTAGTTGTAAACCTGCTTCTTGTACTCGTTCGCTTCTTGCTTTTCCAACTTTGAATCTGCACAGAAGTCTTCTACCGCCTGCATCAACACTTGGTTTTGCAACTTAGTGTCTAAACCTATGTCTGCCTGCAAGAAATCGAGGAAGAAATCCGCCACTTTACGACCAACACGCCCTTTAATGTACGAAAGGTAACGATTTGAATCGCGATCCGTATCGTAGCTAGATAGATCAATACGTGCAGCGATGTCCATTTTAGTGATGTCTAGGTAGTCAGTGGCACTAATATCTAAGCCTTCTGTTACTTTTAGGCTTTGGTTCATTGGTAAAATACCGATAAACAGATAGTCAGTGGCTAAACTTTGATACTCAGCGAAGACTAAAATACCTTCGTCAGCGAATGGATACTTAATCAACTCTTGTTTCAAGCGATTTGCACTGATTTGTGAGAAGTCGTAAAAATCTCTCTCTCCTTTGCGCATTTCCTGAAGCCAAAACTGGAATTCGCTGTCTGACTGGAAAGAGCCGAAACCTTTGCCCGCTTTAGAATGGAATACGCGATGCAGTTCCGCAACGAGATTCTCTGTCGAGGTATCGTTCTCTAACGATGCCGGGCGAAAGTTTACAACCAGTTCGTCCTGATCGTTTTTGCACAGTTGGTGCAAAATGACATTTGAAAGATGAAGGCTCATAGTGATTTTATCTTGCTACAAGGTTTAAGTTATTAGGCATTGTAGGTTATCATAAGCCGCTTTTACTATCATTATTAGAGTCTTTATGCCGATTACATCTAAATATACTGACGAACAAGTAGAGAAAATTCTTGCTGAAGTGGGTGCTGTCCTAGAAAAACACGCAGCTTCTCCTGAGTTGACGCTAATGATTGCCGGAAATATCGCAACCAATGTCTTAAATCAACAAGTTGCTGCTTCACAACGCAAACTTATTGCTGAAAAATTTGCTCAGGCACTGATGTCTTCTCTTGACGTGCCAAAAACACACTAATCACGGACAATAGAACAAGTACATGGTAGACAGCGGAAACTCATACGGCGAACGCGTATCTCGACTGGTTGGTTGGGGTCATTGGTTTGCATTCTTCAATATCGTCGCATCGATGTTGATAGGTACACGCTATATCGTTCAGTCGCCTTGGCCAGAAACCTTGATGGGACAATTCTATCTTGCGGTTTCTTGGGTTGGCCATTTTGGCTTCCTCGTTTTCGCTCTTTATCTGTTGGTTCTATTCCCGCTGACGTTTGTCCTGCCATCTCGGAAGCTTTTCCGTTTGGTGGCAGTGATATTCGCGACGATTGGTCAAACCCTTTTGTTGGTCGATACGCAGGCCTATCAGTCAATTAACCTTCACTTGACCCCTGTCGTTTGGGAGCTGTTATTTAGTGAAGATAAAAGCGCCATTAGTACAGATTTACAACACCTTTTTGTTGTTATGCCACTGATCTTCCTGATTCAGCTTGGTCTGTCTGAATGGGTTTGGCGCAAACAGCGCAAACTTTCTTACAAACACATAGGCCGTCCATTGGCCGCTGTGTTCTTCTTGAGCTTTATCACTAGTCACTTGGTTTACATTTGGGCTGATGCCTACTTCTATAACCCGATTACTAGCCAGCGTTCTAATTTCCCATTGTCTTATCCGATGACAGCGAAAAGCTTCATGGAAAAGCATGGCTTACTCGATCATGAAGAGTACCTTAAGCGCTTAGCAGAAAACCAAAACAATGTAGCCCTCGTGAACTACCCGCTCGAACCGCTTGAATTTAACCGTCGTGGTAGTAAGTTGAACGTACTGATGATCAGCGTCAACAACCTTCGTGCCGATGCACTTAACCAAGACGAAATGCCAGAACTCTATCGGTTTGCGCAAAACAACCAAAATTTTATCAATCATTACAGCTCAAGCAACGACGCTTACGGGGCGTTTGGCTTGTTTTACGGCTTACCGAGCAGCTACGCAAGCAGTATCAAAGCTCAAGGCTCTGCTCCTGTACTGCTTGATGTACTAACAGAACAAAATTATAACTTTGGCCTGTTTAGCGGCAATGGATTTGAAGATACTCTGTATTTCGAAGTCATCTTCAGAGATCTAAACCTTGCAGAGCAGCTTGATGGAACGCAAGCACACAACGATAAACAATCCATCAATGCTTGGAAGCATTGGCTAACAGAACAAGCGAAACAGCCATGGTTTAGCTATATCGAAGTGACAGCTGTTGATAATTTCGAATCAGAACCTACAGTTGCGAACAAAGAAACGCTTGCGAGTGAACGCTTCAAAAAGGCATACGAAAAAGCCGTTAAATCCGCAGACAAGACCGTTGCAGGGATTATTGAAACCCTTGAGCAACAGCAATTATTAAACAGCACCATTGTGATTATCACCTCTAACCATGGTAGTGAGTTTAATGAAACCAATACCAACAGTTGGGGCGCTAACAGCAACTACAGTCGTTACCAACTTCAGGTGCCTATGATTATTCATTGGCCGGGCATGCTTCCTGGGGAGTTTTCTCATAGCACAAGCCACTTGGATCTTTCAGTCACACTGCTACAAGATATGTTGGGTGTATCATCCAATCCCTACGACTACAGCAGTGGCCGCAATTTATTTGATGAAAGCCGCCGTCGCTGGATCTTAGCGGGTGATACCCAAGAAATTGCCTTAATCACTGGTTCTCAAACAACCGTCATCGACAAGTTTGGTAACTATAAACTGTACAATGACGACTACAAGCGCTTGCGAGAAACCACACCCAAGCTACCAGTGCTGATGCAAGGCTTAACAGAATTACAACGCTTCTATTCGAAAAGCAATTAATTCGAGCAAAATCTCTACATCCGGGGAGCTTTTTTGTATCTTTTATCAGCAAACAGTTCATAATCGAGCAGTAAACGTCCAAACGATTCATTTTGGGGTTTACAAGATTTTCAAAGCCTTATATTATGCGCTCAACAACGGAGAGATGGCTGAGTGGTTGAAAGCACCGGTCTTGAAAACCGGCGTACGTTAATAGCGTACCTAGGGTTCAAATCCCTATCTCTCCGCCACTATTCATAGAGATAAGCCGCTTATTTTCAGCGGCTTTTTTCTTTTCTGGCCCACTCGAATTGCTCACTGAGTCAATGAGGTGAGTCAATGTATTTATATAAAAACCGCTACAGCGTCTACTACGGCCGTATCTGTTCTCCCAAGCGTTTAGTCGCACTCGGCTTTCCATTCGATGTTAAATTCAGCCTGAAACCAAAGGGCGAAATATTGCGCTTCGTCGCTGTCACCCCATCATGATAATGATCTTTCACAGAGCTTTGCCACAATCAAGCAACAGCAGAACTGTAATTTTTGTTCACCTATAGATATCAAGTGTACTTCTAACCAAATCGACACTTAGCATAGTTCAACTCAACATATCAGTTCGTAATTATTTACACTCTCAACTAAGCTTTATTCACTTAGTTATAAACTGATATCAACCTATGTGAAGAGTCACAATTTGGACGTAAATATATGGAAAACAAACTAAAAGTAGGTCTAAAAACGCTTTTTGGAACATTACCCAATATCGAACGATACCTACATTTTGCGGTGCTTTTCTGGGTATTATTGCAATTACTTTCAAGCGGTTTGATGCATGTCCATGGAGACACTGAATTGAACCAAATTAGCGACCTCGCCTTTATTCATATCTATTCTGGTCTGGTGTTGCTTCCGGTTAGCCTAATCTTCGCCACTAAGGTCATCATGCGTCGTAAAATTCAAGATCTTTACCCTTGGCTATCTGGTCATTACCAAGTGATTAAAGAGGACGCAGAGTCGTTATTGAAACTTGAGCTACCCGAAGCCAAGCCATCCGGGTTAGCAGCAACAATAGAAGGGCTCGGGATTTTAGCGCTCATACTTGCGGTTGTGACTGGCTCCGTTTGGTATCTAACGGTTTTCACTAGTGGTCCAAGTGAGTGGCTACTCTCGATCCACAAACTGTCCGTCACGTTTATCCAAGTTTATTTCTTTGGACATGCCCTATTTGCGTTGCTGCATTTAGTGCAATGGTGGCGTGAATCCTCTACCTCTTAGTTTTTAGAATCTGAGATAAAACAGTAATACTCGACGTTCACCAGTGACTTGTAGAAGCGGTTCATTGCCGAAAAAACACATCGTGGGCCGCATGAATGAGCTGCATGTGAATGGGCACTAAATCGGCGTGTTGAGTTCGGTAGCCTCCCCCAACGACAGCCGCGACCGGAATGCCTTTGTCTTTCATCAACTGCATTAGAAAACGGTCGCGTTCCAAGACGCCTTGCGTGGAAACATCGAAATACCCCAGTTCATCATCGGTGTGAATGTCGACGCCTGCATCGTAAATCACCAAGTCTGGACGATGCAGGTGAATTGCCATCTTGGTCACTTCCTTAAATGCCATCAAAAATGCTTCATCATCCGTTCCTCGAGCGAGAGGCACATCAAGATCGGAGGCTGGTTTTCTCGCCGGAAAGTTTTTATCGCAGTGAAATGATAAAGTCACAATGTCTGGCTCATGCTCACACAAGGTTGCCGTACCATCGCCGTGGTGTACGTCACTATCAATGATCAACACTTTATCCACCAGCTCATTATCTAGCATATGTTTTGCAGCAATCACCAAATCATTGAAAAGGCAAAAACCACTTCCGAAGTCTTTATGAGCATGATGATAACCACCACTAAGATGAATCGCGATTCCCTGCTCTAGTGCGAGTTCTGCTGTCAGGACGGTGCCTGCCGTCGAGGTGAACGTCCTGGTCATTAATGACTCACTCCAAGGGAAACCAATTCGACGCATCTTCGCTGCGGGCAAAGTACCACTGACCAGTAAATCCACATACTCCTCGCCATGCACTCGCTTAATGTGATCGGCGGTCAATGGCTCAGGTTGGAAAAGCTGTATCTGATGACCCCAACGTGCTTCATTCATCTTCGTCAATACCGCTTGGTAAAGAAACTGATACTTCATGATTGGATAGCGGTGCCCAATTGGCAAATCGAGTTGCGAATAGATAGGGTGATAAATCAATGGCAGCATACGTCGGTCTTTTGGTACATGATGAGGAAATAGTACCAACTTCGAGCAATGAATAAAAATGGCTCATCACTGACGATTTCTGAAGATGCTCTTTCGTCCTCTCTCCCTGCGTCTTAAACCCAACTTAATGACTTGAGTTTCGCCATTTTCAAACCAGACTTGGTGAATTTGCAGTGAAGATCATGATCTCAATTACTGCTTAAGAAGTGCAGGCAAGCGTCAAACCCAAGTCAATCGCGATGCGCTGGTGGATTTGGGCAAACAAGTGAAACAAGACTTAGGTAAGCGTGTTCTCACTCAGGACGATGTAAGAGGGGCGATTCACAATAACGATAACTTGTTTGATTAATAGGTAAAGAGTAAAGCGGCACCCAAATGTGCCGCTTTACTCTTTAGGAGGATTGACGCTTAGCGGCACTTGATTTAGATGTACTGCCCTTTGAATAACTGCGTTTCTTACGTTTAAAAGCTGGTCGCTCGACTTTTGGCAAATGTCGTAACGACTCAGGAATCGGCCCTGCTTTGACCTGTCCCATCAATCCATCGATACGCTGCTCTAAAGCGTGCATAAACGGTTGGTAAGCTTGATTTCTCTCGGCCATTCCTTGCAGTTGGTGCTCCCAGTTTGCAGTCATATCCGGGTAGGTCGCATCGATCGGTAAAGCATGAACCAGACCTCGCCCTGCTTGGGAGCTCAGTATCGATTTACCTTGCCGAGTCAAAAGTTGCCGCTTAAACAACGTATCGAGAATCCCCGCACGCGTGGCTTCTGTACCAAGACCGTCGGTGTCTCTGAGGATCTTTTTCAGCTCTTTATCGGCAACATAACGGGCAATTCCTGTCATGGCTTGCAGCAGCGTTGCTTCTGTAAAATGTTTTGGCGGCTCAGTCTTGCGATCTTTTATTTCCCCTTCGCGACACGTCAGCACGGTTCCTTCGGGTAACGGTGGCACCGCATCAATGCCCTCATCTTCTTTGTCCGTTTTACCCATTAACGCTTTCCAACCAGGGGACACCAACTGACGACCTTTCGCCACGAACGTGCCACCCGCAATATCGAAGACCAGCTTCGCTTCTGCATACACCGCTGCTGGATAAAACTGCATCAAATACTGGCGAGCAATGAGCTGGTACACTTTCATCTCGTTACCCGACAAGGCATTCACATTGGCTTGTTTCGGTGTGGGAATGATCGCGTGGTGCGCATCGACCTTTTTATCGTTCCATGCTTTGGATTTGATGGACAAATCGGCACCTTGTACCGCGCTATGAAGCTCTTTAGCGTTGTTCGAGATAGCCGATGTCACCGCCCCCGCTTGCGCATAATGCTCTATCGGTAGGTAACGACAATCTGAACGAGGGTAAGTGATCAACTTGTGCTTTTCATACAATGCCTGACAGGTATCCAAGGCCTGCTGTGCGCTCATGCCGTAACGCTTTGCCGCATCAATCTGTAACGCAGATAAGGAGTACGGAAGTGGCGCAGATTGCTTGGTTTGCTTTTGCTCCGACTCGGTCACGTTAGCGGGTTGGTTTGCAATGCGACTCGCCACATTCTCTACCAGTTTTCGGTTTAAAATGCGCCCTTCTTCATCCTGCCAAGGCTTACAAGCTTCACTGGGTTTCCAGCGTGCTCGAATATCAAAAGCGCCATTGTGATCTTGATACGGAATGAGAGCGTGTAGCGTGAAGTAATCTTTAGGCACAAAGTTTTCGATCTCTTCATCGCGGCGAACCACCAAGCCCAACACGGGGGTTTGCACCCGCCCTACCGACAACACCCCCTGATAACCCGCTTTTTGCCCAAGCAAGGTATACGCGCGAGACATGTTCATTCCATAAAGCCAATCCGCTCTTGAGCGTGCAAGCGCAGACACCGAAAGAGGAATGAAATCACGATTGCTACGCATCGAGTTCAACGCGCGTTTGACTGCGGGTAAGTTCAAATCGGAAATCAGCAGGCGCTGAGTGGCCTCTTTTTTGGCTTTGGAAAGCTTGCAGTAATCCAGTACCTCATCCACCAGCAACTGACCTTCTCGATCTGGGTCTCCGGCGTGAATCACTTCCGTTGCCTCTTTTAGAAGCTTACGGATCACAGTGAGCTGTTTGCTGGCACTTTTCCTTGGTCTTAATTGCCACTGCTGGGGAACAATCGGTAAATCTGCCAGGTTCCATTTTTTGTAACGCTCGTCGTATGCGTCAGGCTCAACTTGCTCTAGCAGGTGGCCAATGCACCAAGTGACCACATCGCCGTTGCCACAACGAATAAAACCTTGGTCTTTCTTTTGAGGATTAGGAAGTGCCGCCGCAATCGCGCGGCCTAAACTTGGTTTTTCAGCAATAAACAGACGAGACATAAGTTTTTGGAAGTCATAATAATTAGGGCCACATTATCTAATGTCGCCCTAACAAATCAAGAGAAACTGTACAGATAAACAGTAATTAATCCATATCTTGTATTAACTACCGTTCCAGCCACTACTTCTCACAGAAAAGCACATGAGCAAGTAGCTTGAGACCCAAAGCCATGAGATCCCAAGGTTTAATTTTAAACAACAAATTACGGAAAAAACGCATATATAACCCTTACTTCGCTTTAAAACGAAGATTGAAAGATAAAATAATGTTAAGCGATTGCGTTCTTTGCTATCCTTTGGGTTCGAATCTAAAGGTGCTTAGCTAGAACACAATCTGGTCAATGCACAAGATAACCCTAAGCAGTAATGTTTAGGGTTTCTTTTATCTCTTTTTCACCTGTTTACCTCCTATTTTTATTAAGCACTAAAAAGACACTGTTCGTTATAAATCTTCGCTTTCTCAATTACTTCAACATAATAACCACATTCTAACCGATTATGGCGAGAGGGTGCGAATCAAGTTAGAGTAATCTTCTTTAATATCGTATCTTTCTTCACGCTAACGCCCAATCTTATAACACGGCCTATGGATAAATATATGAACAGAGGCCATCCCCGTAGGAATGGCCTCTATTTAATTTCGTTTATCTAATCGGCTTTAATATTTAACGCTATAAAAACTCAACAAACTTAGAGAGTTCACGCTCTGGAACTTTCATTGCAGTACAACCCGGCGTCCCCAGATATAGAAAACCAACAATTTGATCTTCGCCTTCTAAGCCAAATGCTTGGTGCACTGTTGGATGGAACATCCACTTACCTGAACGCCAAAAGCCTTGGAAGCCTTGTGCTACCGCTGCCATTTGCATCGCTTGTGCTGCGCAGCCAGCAGAAAGGTATTGTTCAAACGCTGGCACTTTTTCATGCTCAGTGACCTTAGCGATCACGGTGATCACCATAGGTGCACGAAACGGGGCATTCTTCACTTTTTCAATCACCGCGTCTTCACTATTGTCTGCGATAGCGGCTTTAACCAGAATATCCGAGAGTTTCTTTAAACCTTCGCCTTGAGCGATGACAAATCGCCATGGTGTTAAACCAGCGTGGTCTGGCGCGCGAAGACCAGCACGAATGATGTTTTCTAGTGCCACCCCCTCAGGCGCAGGCTCTGACAACTTAGCGATAGAACGACGATTGAGCAAAAGATCGAGAGCATCCATGAACGGTTCCTTATTGAATATAGCTATTATTGTTTACGTTGCTCACTTTAGCACAATCCCCTACCACGAATAACACTCTGTTTTAAATGGTGTCAGCGCGTGAGGAGAAAGAGATTCTCACAACAAAAAAAGCTGCGCAAAACACGCAGCTTTTTCTTACTTTGAATCGCTAAAGCTCAACAGCGAGCTTAACCCCCTGACGAATCGCTCGAACAGCATCGAGTTCACCTGCGTGGTCCGCGCCACCAATGATGTGTAGCTTATCACCCAATTGATGCCATTTGTCTTCAAACGGTCGTACTGACTCTTGTCCAGCACAAATCACCACAGTATCCGCTTCAATCAAACGTTCTTTACCATCGACATGAATATGTAATCCCTGAACATCAATCTTATCGTACGATACACCACCCAATAGATAAACGCCGCGCTTTTCCAGTGTACGTTTATGGATCCAGCCAGTGGTTTTGCCAGGGCCTTTACCCACACGGCCTTTACGACGTTGAAGCACCCACACTTCTTTATCACTGATTGAGTCGGGATAAGGGTATAAACCGCCAGGTTGAGACATCTCTTTATCAATGCCCCACTCATGTAACCAATCGTCCAGAGTTTGTCCTTCTGGTTCCGTTATCATGGTTGCAACGTCAACACCGATGCCACCAGCACCAACAATCGCCACTTTTTCACCCACCGGGGTTTTATCGCGGATCAGAGTCTGATAATCGATGACATTTTCCGGGTTATCAATGCCATCAATGTTCACTTTACGCGGCTCAACACCCGATGCCATGACAACCTCATCGTACTCCGTTAGTAAATCGTAATTTGCTTCCGTCGATAAGTGCAAGTGGACGCCCGTTTCATCAAGACGGTTGGCAAAATAGCGAATGGTTTCGCGAAACTCTTCTTTACCTGGGATCTGCATCGCGAGGCGGAACTGCCCCCCAATACGATCATTCTTCTCAAACAGGTCGACTTTATGCCCGCGTTTAGCCAAGGTCGTCGCACATGCCAAACCCGCAGGCCCCGCGCCCACTACAGCAATATTTTTCTTCTTAAATGCGTCCTTAACCACAATTTCGGTTTCATAGCAGGCAAGAGGATTGACCAAACAACTTGCACGTTTTCCTTTGAACACATTGTCCAAGCACGCTTGGTTACAGCCGATACAAGTATTGATGAATTGAGATTTATTTTGCTCTGCTTTCGCGACAAAATATGGGTCAGCGAGGAATGGGCGCGCCATGGAAACCATGTCAGCCTGGCCCGAAGCAAGAATACGCTCAGCTTCTTCCGGTGTATTGATTCGGTTACAGGTGATGATAGGCACAGAAACATGCGGCTTAACCTTTTCTGTAACCCAAGTAAATGCGCCGCGTGGGACTTGAGTAGCAATCGTTGGTATGCGCGCTTCGTGCCAACCAATACCCGTGTTAATGATGGTCACTCCCGCGTCTTCTAACGCTTTAGCAAGTTCTATCACTTCTTCAAAGGTACTGCCCTGTTCTACGAGATCAAGCATCGATAAACGGAAAATGATAATGAACTTGTCACCCACCGCTTTACGAACCGCCCTAACGATTTCAACCGGAAAGCGCATGCGTTTTTTGTAGCTACCGCCCCACTCGTCATATCGCATGTTAGTGCGCTGACATAAAAACTGGTTGATCAAGTAACCTTCTGAGCCCATTAACTCCACGCCATCATAACCAGCGAACTGTGCCAGTTCGGCACTATTGGCAAAAGCATCAATGGTTTTCTTGATTTGGCGTTCACTCATTTTGCACGGAGCAAATTTGGCGATGGGTGCTTTCGTGCCTGATGCACTTTGCGCGAATGGATGCATCGCATAACGACCAGCATGAAGAATCTGTAAGGCAATCTTACCACCGTGTTTATGCACGGCGTCAGTGACCACTTTATGCGCTTTAGCATGCTTCGGCTTGCTGAACTCAGCGCTTAAAGGGTGTAATCGACCACGTAAATTAGGGGAAAAACCGCCGGTAACAATCAAACCAACGCCACCTTTCGCACGTTCTTCATAAAAAGCAGCGAGCTTCTGCAGCCCCTCTTTGTGCTCTTCTAAACCGGTGTGCATTGATCCCATCAACACACGGTTTTTCAATTGAGTGAAACCGAGATCTAATGGCTTTAACAAATTTGGGTACATGGCAGACATCGCTCAACATCCATTGTTATTTTTGTGGTCTGACCAGAGTACGCCTGCGCCATAAAAAAATCAAACGCACGTTTACATTTTTGTAACACCGATCAATCTCAAGTGAAAATATGCCAATTATTGAGTGACCGTGATAAGCTAAAAAAATGTTATCTTATGAGATCTTAGAGATAAGAACCCAGACTTTATAAGATTAGGGAATGACTATCTCATTGTGGAGACAAGATGAAAAAACTCTTCAAATTTATTGGTCTGATATTTAAGGGGATTTGGAAAGCCATCACCTTTGTCAGGCTTGCATTGGCTAACTTGATTTTCTTATTGATGATCGCCATTTTCTATTTTGCTTTTACCTACACAGGGAATGGCCAGCCCGTTATTGAGAAAGAATCGGCGTTAGTCATGAACCTTTCTGGACCTATCGTGGAGCAACGTCGTTACGTCAACCCGATGGACTCAGTTGCAAGTTCAGTATTAGGCAATGAGCTGCCAAAAGAAAATGTTTTGTTCGATATTGTCGATACCATTCGCTACGCGAAAGATGATCCGAAAGTTTCAGGCCTTGTGCTTGCGCTACGTGATATGCCAGAAACCAATCTCACCAAGCTTCGCTACATCGCAAAAGCATTGAATGAGTTCAAGTCTTCCGGCAAACCAATCTACGCAGTTGGAGAGTTTTACAATCAAAGCCAATACTATCTAGCAAGCTACGCCGACAAAGTTTACCTAGCCCCAGACGGTGGTGTACTGATTAAAGGCTACAGCTCTTACTCGATGTACTACAAAACTCTGCTAGAAAAGCTCGATGTCTCTACTCATGTCTTTCGTGTCGGTACCTATAAGTCTGCCATTGAACCATTCATTCGTGATGATATGTCTCATGCAGCAAAAGAGTCTGCCACTCGTTGGATTACTCAGCTTTGGAGCGCTTACGTTGATGACGTCGCCACCAACCGCAACATCAATGCCAACGTTCTTAACCCAACGATGGATGAGCTTTTGGCTGAAATGAAGTCTGTCGATGGTGACATTGCACAATTGGCGGTAAAAGTAGGGTTGGTGGATGAACTCGCCACCCGTCAAGATATTCGTCGCCTATTTGCGGATAAGTTTGGCAGTGATGGTAAAGACAGTTACAACGCCATTGGCTACTACGACTACCTCGCAACGATTCGTCCAGATGTTAATATCGCCGAAAGTGACGTCGCGGTTGTGGTCGCGAGCGGTACCATTATGGACGGTCAGCAGCCACGCGGTAGTATCGGTGGCGATACGGTCGCGAGTCTACTTCGCCAAGCGCGTAACGATGACAAAGTAAAAGCGGTGGTTCTTCGTGTTGACAGCCCTGGCGGTAGCGCGTTTGCTTCAGAAGTGATTCGCAATGAAGTCGAGGCACTCAAAGCAGCAGGTAAGCCCGTCGTGGCTTCTATGTCTAGCTTAGCGGCATCTGGCGGTTATTGGATCTCAATGGGTGCAGATAAGATCGTTGCTCAGCCAACCACTCTCACTGGCTCCATTGGTATTTTCAGCGTGATCACGACTTTTGAGAAAGGCTTTAATAAACTGGGTATCAATACCGATGGGGTTGGCACATCCCCCTTCTCTGGTGAAGGACTCACTACGGGTCTATCGGAAGGCGCGTCTCAAGCGTTTCAACTCGGTATCGAACACGGCTACAAACGCTTTATTTCTTTAGTGGGTTCTAATCGTGATATGTCGCTAGAACAAGTCGATAAAGTCGCGCAAGGTCGTGTTTGGACAGGCCAAGATGCGCAAGGATTCGGACTTGTAGACCAAATGGGTGACTTTGATGATGCGGTCAAGCTGGCAGCAGAATTGGCGCAACTCGATAAGTACAACATTTACTGGGTTGAAGAGCCATTATCGCCTTCAGAACAATTCATTCAAGAATTCATGAATCAGGCGAAAGTGTCTTTAGGTATCGATGCCTCAAGCTTTCTACCAAAAAGTCTTCAGCCAGTGGTTCAACAATTCGAACAAGACGCAAGCATGCTGCGAAGCTTTAACGATCCAAAAGGTCAATATGCGTTCTGTTTGACCTGCCAAGTACAATAGCTTTTTTAGCTTAGCCAAAAAGGGGCATCTCTGTGCGAGATGCCCCTTTTTATTAGGCTTCATTTCGCTATAATCCCCGCCACTGTTCCCATACATGAAAACAAAGTAGAACGATGACTAGAAAACACATCTACATCGCGTACACCGGTGGCACCATCGGCATGCAAAAATCGGATCACGGCTACGTGCCTGTGGCTGGCTTTATGGAAAAGCAACTCGCCAGTATGCCCGAGTTTCACCGTGCGGAAATGCCAGAATACACGATTCATGAGTACGAGCCTCTGATCGACTCATCCGATATGACGCCCGCAGATTGGCAGCAAATCGCTGACGATATTCGTTTTAACTACGATGACTACGATGGCTTCGTAATTCTGCATGGTACGGATACCATGGCATACACTGCGTCTGCTTTGTCATTCATGTTTGAAAACTTGGGTAAACCGGTCATCGTAACGGGTTCGCAAATTCCATTGGCTGAACTGCGCTCTGATGGTCAAGCAAACCTATTAAATGCGTTACACATTGCCGCAAATTACCCAATCAATGAAGTGACACTTTTCTTCAATAACCAATTGATGCGTGGTAACCGCAGCACCAAATCTCACGCAGATGGTTTTAATGCGTTTACTTCACCGAACCTTCCGCCACTATTGGAAGCGGGGATTAACATCCAGATCAGCAACAATGTGAGTGTGGGTACAAAACCAGAAGGTGAATTCAAAGTACATAACATCACGCCACAGCCAATTGGTGTGATCACTATGTATCCGGGTATTTCACACGAAGTTATCCGTAACACGTTACGCCAACCCGTCAACGCAATGATCCTACTCACTTTCGGCGTTGGCAACGCGCCACAAAATCCAGAGCTATTAGGCCACTTGAAAGAAGCCTCTGAACGTGGGGTTATTGTGGTCAATTTAACGCAATGTCTAGCGGGCAAGGTGAATATGGGTGGCTATGCGACGGGCTGTGCGCTTGCTGATTCTGGCGTGATCAGTGGTTTTGATATGACTTCCGAAGCGGCACTGGCGAAATTGCACTACTTACTTAGCCAAAACCTGTCGTACGAAGAAATCAAGGAAAAAATGCAGCAAGTTCTACGCGGTGAAATGAGCCTGTAAGCTTAGCGCACCTACACGTTTAGAATGCATAAGCCCAATGATGATAATTGGGCTTTTTCTTCTAATCTCAATCACCGTAAGTGAGCAGAGTCAGCACAGGAAAAACGTTTAAGAACAAGGCTAAAATTTTCGATAAATAGTGATTCTACAATCAAAAATTTAAACGAAGTTATCGAGCGTTATTACAAGCTATAATCACCAATTATTTACTACGATTGGTATAATTGTCTCACACCATCAGGTATGGTTTGGGTTCACGCGGACGATGTCACTCTCATCTTCACAGAATTGCTTTTTCAATTCTTGCTTAGACTTAAAGCTGATTTCACCACCTGCCGCTACCGTCATGTGCTGAGCATCGGTGTTATGTTTTGATTGATACAACATCACAGCTTGCATACATGAGTCTCGCTGCTGCTGGGAAAGTGTTGTACCCTCTGGCCATCTTCCTGTTTCTACTGCATAGACTAATCGGTCATAGACTTCTGGCGTGATCGCTTTTAATAGTTGTTCTGCGTCCATAATGTACCTTCTTATCACATTCGTTTACAGAACATAACGAGTTAAGAAACAGAGTCAAGAACACACAAATGAATTGGTGTAACGGATCACAAGCAAACCATGAAACGAACATACTGGTTACTGGCAAGTCTTGCCACTGCAACATTAACAGGCTGCTTTGAAGGCAATATAACGACAGAAGAATTATGTCAAAACAACCCTAAGCTGCGTTGTGAACATCTCAATATGGACGACGGACAATGCCGAATCCCACGAACGGATCTGGTTTGGCACCGCTTTGAACAACTCAAAGAGCCCTCTGAAGCCAATCAAGTGGTTGAATACGGCTTAGTCGCAAAATACCGTAAATGTTTAGAGCTTGCCTCTCAGATCACACCAATCGATCAAAGTGCGCTGAAGAGAAAGCGCTTCAATGCGTTAGTTCATAGCATTGATGAACTGGATCGAATAGTGGCTGAACTACAAGGATCGGATGATCCATCGACGCTTTATTTCTTGTGGTCACAAACGGGTGATGAGCAGGCCCGTCGTCAGTTTCTTCAAAAAGAAGGCAAACCAGAGTTAAATTCCGCTGAACTGCAATATGCCCTCGCGACCTTCTATACTAGCCGCGACCCACACAAAACACTCGTTTTACTTAATAATGCGTTATCGATGTCCAACGCTAGCAATCTGAATCCTGTCATACTCGAGTCCATGGCGAGCATTAACCAAGGCCTAGGAAATAAAGAGCAAGCTTACTTATGGGCAATGGTGGGGAAACGCTTTGATGTGCCTCTTGCCGATGAAACCCAATTGAAGCGGATGTTCAATTTTACAAAAGCAGAAACGTATGAAGAGTTGGAAGATCTGGCTAGTTCTATTTCTAAGTCGATAGCCAAAGGAAATTATTCACCAAGGATGATTCCTAACGATTTATAAAATAATAAACTCCCGTTAAACTCGGGAGTTTATTTATGCATGGTCATCGTGAACAAGTCGTCTATTCATTGAAAGGATGAAACATTCTTTCAATGAATATCCGTATTATTGACCAGATTTGTTGAAAATTAACGACACCGAATTCACGCAGTAACGTTCACCCGTTGTTTGGGGACCATCTTCAAAAACGTGACCTAAATGGCTATCACAGGTCGCACATCGAATCTCAGTTCGAACCATTCCGTGACTTAGATCATCTAAATATCGTACTGCTTTATCATCAATTGGCGCATCAAAACTTGGCCAACCACAGCCAGAATCATACTTGCTATCTGAAACAAACAGAGGGGCATGACAACAGGTACAGGCGTACACACCTGTCTCCTTATTATGCAATAGCTTACCCGTAAATGGTGGCTCTGTGCCTTGCTCTCGACAGACTCGAAATTCTTCATCTGAAAGCTGTTCACGCCACTGTTCATCAGACTTCATCACCTTTACTCTACTTTCTTTCACCAATGGTTATTCCTTCTATTTTTTTTGGTCATGACTTTTTTGGCAAAAAACTTGATTCTCGTAACATTTGTAGCACATACTTTCTCACCAGAACACCACGTGTAATTAAATTGCTACGAGTACTTATCTCAAAAGTTATATTACGCCAACTGGAATGTAGAATAGCCAGCAAAAAGTTTAAAAATCGAGCACTTGCGAAGAATTGTTAAAAAAAACGTCGCATTTTTTTGACTTTAGACAAGTTAAGTCCGATTATCTGTTGCAGATGTTTACTGGATTCTGTAATTTTACTACCAGTTATCTTTAATCAGAAATTAAGTTGTGGAGCAACTATAATGACTATCAAAGTAGGTATTAACGGTTTTGGCCGTATCGGTCGTTTCGTATTCCGTGCAGCGCAAGAGCGCAACGACATCGAAGTTGTAGGTATTAACGACCTTATCGACGTAGATTACATGGCATACATGCTGAAGTACGACTCAACTCACGGCCGTTTCAACGGTACTGTTGAAGTTGAAGGCGGTAACCTAATCGTTAACGGTAAAACTGTACGTGTAACAGCTGAGCGTAACCCAGAAGATCTAAAATGGGATGCAATCGGTGTTGACGTAGTAGCTGAAGCAACTGGTCTATTCCTAGACGATGCTACAGCTCGTAAGCACATCACAGCTGGTGCGAAGAAAGTTGTTCTTACTGGTCCTTCAAAAGACGCAACTCCAATGTTCGTAATGGGTGTTAACCACGCTTCTTACGCAGGTCAAGACATCGTTTCTAACGCTTCTTGTACTACTAACTGTCTAGCGCCTATCGCTAAAGTTCTTAACGACAAGTTCGGTATCGAATCTGGTCTTATGACAACAGTTCACGCGACTACAGCAACTCAAAAAACTGTAGACGGTCCTTCTGCTAAAGACTGGCGCGGTGGTCGTGGTGCTTCTCAGAACATCATCCCATCTTCAACTGGTGCTGCTAAAGCTGTAGGCGTTGTTCTTCCAGAACTAAACGGCAAACTAACTGGTATGGCTTTCCGCGTACCAACAGCTAACGTTTCTGTAGTTGACCTAACAGTTAACCTTAAGAACGGCGCATCTTACGAAGCTATCTGTGCAGCAATGAAAGAAGCTTCTGAAGGCGAACTAAAAGGCGTTCTAGGTTACACTGAAGATCAAGTTGTTTCTCAAGACTTCATCGGTGAAGTTCAAACTTCAGTATTCGATGCTAAAGCTGGTATCGCTCTAACTGATAACTTCGTTAAAGTTGTATCTTGGTACGACAACGAAATCGGTTACTCAAACAAAGTTCTAGACCTAATCGCTCACGTTTCTAAGTAATTAGATATTGAGTTATTAGCGAAGCTTGTGTTTGAAACATAAGATTTGAATAAAAGGCGGCCTTAGAGTCGCCTTTTTTGTATCTGGAAATTGAGGGTTGCCTTCAACATGCGCCCTAGTAACCGTGGTAAATGGGTCAAGGTCCCTCCGCCCCCAGCTATAGGAAACATCACATGGATTTAAATACTCTACCTGCCTTAACCGTTCTATCTGACAATGTCACTGTCGTAGAAATCGACCAAGTAAAAGTGGTTCGCATTATTCATGATAAAGCCATCGCTGGTATCGCTTTACACGGTGGTCATGTGATTTCGTTTACGCCTGCAGGTCAAGACGATCTCATTTGGATGAGCGAAAAAGCCCTTTTTGATGGTAAAGCCGCACTCCGCGGCGGTATCCCAGTCTGCTGGCCTTGGTTTGGTCGCATTGCCGCGCCGGCACACGGTTTTGCTCGTACAGCAGAATGGGAACTGGTTGAGCATCGCGAAAACGACAATGGTGTGATCGTTGAACTGGCTTTGCTCCCTTCAAAAGAGATTCACGACATTTGGCCACACATGTTTGATGCTCGCCTAATTGTTGAAGTGAGTGAAGAACTGAAAATCACACTAAAAGTGACCAATATTGATGACGATGCTTGGACGTTCTCTGGTGCACTGCACACTTACCTCAACGTGGGTGACGTCAAGCAAGCGCACACCACCGGTATGGGATCTGAATATATTGATAGCTTGAAAGCCGGCGAAGTATGCCAAGGTGGTGACGTTCTGCAACTGACGGACACTATCGATCGTGTTTACACTCAGCCTGAAGCGCAAATCTTCGTGAAAGATCCAGTATTCAGCCGCACACTGAGCGTAGAAAACCACGGTCATAACTCTGCAGTATTGTGGAATCCTTGGGCAGAAGGCGCACAAGGTATGGGTGACATGGCAGACAACGGCTATGAAACAATGCTTTGTGTCGAATCCGCTCTTCATGCGCCAAGTATTGAACAAGGTAAAACTCTACAACCTGGAGAAAGCCATGAACTGGTGACCATCATCTCCGTAAGATAAATGGTGTGGAACCAGAATTCAGATTATTTAAGGTCGGTTTATCCGGCCTTTTTTATTTCGCTTGAGGCTATCCTTTTGGTAGAATTTGTCGCCCTAACCTCCGTCAGAGATCGTCATGAACTACCAATGCCCTCTATGTCACTTACCGCTAACGCTAACCGTAAAGACGTTTAAGTGTGAAAACAACCATCAGTTTGACCTAGCAAAAGAAGGCTATGTGAACTTGATGCCAGCACACCACAAGCGCTCTAAAGATCCAGGTGACAACAAAGAGATGATGCAAGCGCGTCGTCGCTTCCTTGACGGGAACCATTACGATCCATTGCGCCAAGAAGTGGCTCGCCTGTGTGCAAAGTACACAGAAGGTACTCGCCACCAATTGCTCGATATTGGCTGTGGTGAGGGGTACTACACTGATCAAGTGCAACAATCACTGCAAGCGCAAGATGAACAAGCACAAGTCTTCGGCTTGGACATTTCAAAAATCGCCATTCGCTTTGCATCAAAGCGTTACCCTAACTGCGATTTCAGTGTGGCATCGAGCCATCGCTTACCATTTGCTGAGCAATCATTAGATGCCATTCTGCGTATCTACGCTCCGTGCAAAGCCGAGGAACTGCAACGAGTGATAAGAGACAACGGCGTGGTCATTACCGTCACCCCTGCGGCTCGCCACTTATATCAATTCCGTGAGCGTATTTACCAAGACGTGCGCCTCCACAACGAAGAGCCTGAGAACATCGAAGGCTTTGAGCTAGAGCATCAGCAACAGCTTAACTACAGCATGGATTTACAAAATGGTGTCGCCTTCGATCTTCTGCAGATGACACCTTTAGCATGGAAAGCAACAGACGAACTTCGAGAGGAGCTCAAGTCCGCTACACTTTTCCAGTGTGAGGCGGATTTTATGTTGCGTGTTTACCGCAAAAAAACCGTTGTGGAGAGTGGCAAGGCTTAACGTCAAAGACTAAATTGCCATTACTCATTCGCTAGTCAGCCTCCACCAATATCATTCAGACATTTCTGGAGGCTTTCAATGCGCTTTTCTACCCTAGGTCTGATTTTTACGAGCTTAATTACAGGCTGTACATCTAATACACCGACCACTCCTAATACCGTTGCTGGTAACGTGACCAGTTTCTATGACTACCAACTTCATGCTCCTTCTGGTGAAGCCATCTCTGTCAATCAATTAACGCCAGAGCTACAGCAAGCCGATGTGATTCTGATTGGTGAATGGCATACACACGCTGGTATCCACCGTTTTCAGACCGACATGCTAAAACAGCTATCTTCTATAAACCGTCCTCTTGCACTTTCCATGGAACAAGTGGCGCGTGATAAGCAAGCGATCTTGGATTCATACCTAAACGGTGAAATTGGCGAGCAGTACTTCATGAAACAAAGTAATGCATGGCCAAATTACGCAAGTGATTACCGCCCGTTGGTCGAATTTGCCAAGCAAACTGAGATTCCAGTCATTGCCGCAAACGCGCCAAAAAACATTGTGCGTTGTATTGGTCGCCAAGGTGTCGCTTACCTAGATAAACTCGATAGCGATGAGCGCAATTTTGTTGCGGATGAAATCAACACAGCAAGCAGCCCATACAAAGAAAAGTTCATGGCATCCATGCACCATGGCAAACCGGAACAAACTGAAAAGCAATACGCAGCTCAGGTTACATGGGATGAGACCATGGCGGAGTCCATCGTCAAATACTTAGAAAAACATCCCGGCACTCAAGTGATTCACGTTGCCGGTAAATTCCACACTGAAGGCGGCTTAGGCACGGCAGCATCGATCCTCAACCGCAATCCAAACTTAAATGTGGTCGTGATTACCCCTAGCCAAGCGATCACAACAGATAGCGCAGATTACCAACTCAACGTATTAGCGCCACCAGTACGATTCGTCCAAAGAGACAATCTCCTCCAAGCGTACCAACACCTTGCCGAACGGAACAACACTCTTCGATGCAAATAGCATATTTGCCTATTTCCTAACCTTGCTGCGAAAAGCCGGTCGGGTTTTTGCTTATTTTTCAGTCATGTAAAATCGACAGAAACAGATCTATTTCTTATAGAATTCACGTAAGAAATTACTCACTTCACCAATACAAAAATAACACCTTTTTACCTGCACTCAGTGAACGAGTGCTAATGTTCGGAGGTATATCCTTGCTTGCTGCACTGAAGCACATTGACCACGAAAGCAAAAAAGTAGAAGCGGAAAACAAAACCGTCGGTGAGCAAGTGGAACCTTTTGCCCATGGTGCGTTAGCTATGGCTCACCCCGACACCATTGAAGCAGAAGAAGACGATTCATACTCAGCAAGCCAATACTTCTCTGCATTATTAACGGTTGGCGGTGTTCTTCTCGCACTTGTGTAAACGTTAGTCATTATACCCAAGTGACTTCAAGCTAAGTCATTCTCGATGAACCAAGCATCTCGAGGTTACTTGGGTATGAACAAAATTATCTTTCTTTACGACAAGCTTCCTCGTTTGAACGTTTTTTTACTCCACCCCATAATAATTAACTATTCATTAACGGACGATGAACTTTGAAAAACGCATTTTCTCTTATCGACAAACCCACTTTTTTTGGCGCCATTGCGCTACTTCTCTCCATTGTTTTCCCTTTAATTTTATTTCCTGTAGAAGGCGCTGAATGGATTGCTGTCGCGAAAACCTTCATGACAGACAAACTTGGCTTCCTATATTTGGCACTCGGCCTCGCTGCCTTTGTATTTATGATCTATGTTGTCTTCAGCGACATGGGACAAATTAAACTCGGCGACCCAGATGAAAAGCCAGAGTTCTCAACAGCGTCTTGGGCTGCAATGCTGTTCTGCGGTGGCATCGGTGCCAGTATTCTTTACTGGGGTTGTATCGAATGGGCATATTACTACCAGTCGCCACCATTCCAACTAGAACCAGGCAGTGAAGAAGCGGTTCGCTGGGCGGCAACGTATGGCCTGTTCCATTGGGGGCCAATCGCATGGTCAATTTACCTTATCCCAGCACTACCGATCGCTTACTTCTTTTATGTGCGTAAACAGCCAGTGCTAAAAGTATCAAGTGCACTCATGCCTGTACTAGGTGAAGCGCGCAGTAAAGGCGCGGCAGGTAAAGTGGTCGATGTACTATTCATCTTCGGCTTGCTTGGCGGTGCGGCAACCAGTTTAGGTTTAGCGGCACCACTGATTGGTGAAGGCCTGCACTACCTGTTTGGTTTACCAAAGAATACCTTTAGCCAAGTACTTGTTCTTCTCATCTGTACCGCCATTTTTGCCTACTCCTCTTACGCAGGTATGGAGAAAGGCATCAAGGTGTTGAGTAACATCAACTTCTGGGGCGCAATGGGTCTACTTGCTTTCGTATTAGTAGCAGGTCCAACCATCTTTATGTTGGAAACCGGTCTCGATTCGATTGGCCGTATGCTGTCTAACTTCTTTGTCATGGCGACATGGGCAGAACCATTTGGTGGCTACGGTAGCTTTGATGATACTCATTTCCCACAAGACTGGACTATCTTCTACTGGGCGTGGTGGCTGGTGTTTGCACCAAGCATGGGCTTGTTTGTCGCACGCATATCTCGTGGTCGCACTATTAAGCAAATGGTCTCTGGCTCGATCTTTTTCGGTTCTCTAGGCTGTTTCTTGTTCTTCATGATCTTAGGTAACTACGGCCTATCATTGCAGCTATCCGGTGAACTTGACGTGGTTGGCATTCTCAATGCTGAAGGCGCTACCACTGCTATTTTCGCTATGTTGGATGCGCTGCCAATGAGCACCGTCGTGATCGCTGTATTTACCATACTTTGTATCATCTTTACCGCAACGACATTTGACTCGATCTCTTACATCCTCGCTTCTGTTGTGCAAAATAACGTAACGGAAGAACCAATGCGCTGGAACCGTATGTTCTGGGCATTCACGTTGTCGTTCTTGCCGACTGTTCTCCTGTTTATGGGCGGTTTAAGCACACTACAAACAGCAGCGATCGTTGGCGGTTTACCTCTACTTGGTATCTCAGTCATGCTGATGGTCTCCGCCGTGCGCGCAACATCACTCGATATCAGACATCAAGAAGATTACGTCGAGCCAACTATCAACATTGAAGAACTTCCGGACATTGACCCATGGTCAACGGAAGGGATGGCGATGGCGAAGTTCGAACGTGCACGTGATGCGGCTCAAGAAGCGGCGGAAGAAGAACGTGAAGCATTAGCAGCACTGATGAAAATGCGTAAACGTATTCGTGCCTTTGCCTTGGAGCACAGCAACGACACCAACTTTTCTGATCATCACCTACCTCAAGACATGCAAGATGAATTGCAGGCTCTAGTTGATGCTGTAACAGCGACTCAAGACAAAAAACTGCAATTGTCTGAGCAAGCACAGCAAGCTCGCATGGACTTCAATCAAGTGGTTGTCGCACAAACTGTTGCGATTCCTGCGTAATCTTTCGCTAAGACGTTTACCTCTTAAACTGAAAACTAAAGCCCATTTCGGTGGGCTTTATTCTACCGCCAAAAAACGCCCCCTCACACAAGTGAAAGCCCGTATCACGATCCAATAATTGCTTCATCGTTCTCTTTGTTTTAAACCGGCAGCTCGCGGTTTTAATAATCCTCTTATTAACCACACGGCATAGTGAACAGCCGAGCAATGGACGATGCGTGATACCGACTCAGGTAAGTAAGTGGTATAGCGTAGAAAAAACGCTTGAGAAATGGCAGAAATGATTGACATAAAAAAGCGCCGAACAACCAGTGTTCGACGCTTTGATTGGCTACGCTATCGCTCATATTATGGGTGAGCGATACGCCCCTTGTTATCGTGACTAAGCGCTTTATTAAGCTCCGCTTCCACATGTCCTGGCGCTCGAGTCTTCGCAGAGATCAGGCGGTACATTGCTGGAATAACGAATAACGTCACTAAGGTTGCGAAGCCCATACCAAAGAAAATCACGGTACCGACCGCGACGCGGCTTTCATAACCGGCTCCGGTGGAAACAATGAGTGGAATGGCCCCAGCTAGCGTAGTAAACGCCGTCATCATGATCGGACGAAGACGACGAGCGGCGGCATCAATAATGGCTTTTTCAAACTCAATACCTCGATCACGGAGTTGGTTAGCAAATTCAACAATCAAAATACCATTTTTGGTCACCATGCCTATCAACATGATCATACCGATCTGGCTATAGATGTTCATTCCTTGCCCCATAACCACAAGGCCTAAGAACCCACCAAATACCCCCATTGGAACGGTGAACATTACCACTAATGGGTTAACGAAGCTTTCGAACTGCGCGGCAAGTACTAGATAAGCCACCAGTAAAGCTAAGCTAAAGACAATCGCGACGCTAGCCTGGTTCTCTTTGAAGTCTTTCGACTCCCCAGAGTAACTCACCGAAATATCACCCGGCAGATTATCAATCGCTTGTTGGTCGAGGAAGTTCAGTGCCTCGCCTAACGTAAAACCATCCGACAAGTTCGCTTTAATGGTGATGGATTTCTGTTTGTTGTAGTGAGACAGGCGAATTGACGCCGCGACCTCCTCTACTTTAGTGACCGCATCTAACGTCACCAATTCGCCGTTATTGGTGCGCAGGTAAATTTGACTCAAGTCTTCCGCATTGCTAAAGCTGTTTTCATCACCACGCAAGTAGACATCATACTCTTCACCACGTTCAACGAAGGTGGTTTCACTCTTACCGCCGAGCATAATTTCTAATGTGTCTGAGATGTCTTTGACACTCACACCCAGTTCTGCTGCGCGGCGCTTATCAACCGAGACCAATAATTCCGGCGTTTTCTCGGAGTAATCGATCTCCGCCCCTTCCATCATCGGTGATTCTTCCGCTTTGTTTTTTAGCATCTCTGCCCAAACCAGTAGCTCATCATAATCAGACCCACCGAGAACAAACTGGACAGGTTCGCTTGAGCCCCCACGAAAACCTGGCATGAATGGGAAAACGCGTACGTCAGGAATACCGGCCAACGACTTACGAACGTGGTTTAAGGCTTCTTGCGCGGTCACATCTCTTTCGTTCCAATCATCCAAAATCATGATCACGAAGCCAGTTTGGTCTCCAGCATTACCACCAAAGGCGGGCGTTTGAATGCTGAATGACTTTAAGAAACCTTGACCGAGTAACGGCATTAAACGGTCTTCTACAATATCCATATTCGCAGACATACGGTTATAAGATGTTGCATCTGCACCACGAACAAACGCGAAGATCACACCTCGGTCTTCTTGCGGCGTTAACTGTGCAGGCACTTGATTCATCAACGCATAACTGCCGCCCATACAAGCAACAATCACCAACGGAGCGACCCAACGTAACTTAAGTGCACCTTTTAACGTTTTTCGATAGCCGGTTTCTAGGTGGGCAAATAATTTATCCACGACGAGATTAAAACGGTTTGGTTTTACGTTTGCTTTTAGAATCTTACTGCCAAGCACTGGCGTTAGCGTCAACGCGATCAATGACGAAAAGATCACCGACATCGCCAACAAGACTGAGAATTCGGTAAACAACAAACCAACCATGCCATCCATGAAGGAAATGGGCAGGAACACCATCACCAAAACCAGTGTCGTAGCGACCACTGCAAAGCCAACTTCCCGCGTACCTTTATAGGCAGCAAGCAGTGGTGATTCACCGCGTTCTATATGGTGGAAAATGTTCTCTACCACCACAATCGCGTCATCAACCACCAAACCAATCGACAGAATCAATGCCATCAGGGTGATCAGGTTTATCGAGAAACCAAAGTAATAGGCGGCGATAAAAGAAGAAATCAGCGATACCGGCACAGTGACCGCTGGAATAAGCGTTGCCCGAGCCTGACCAATAAAAATATAGAGGACTAAAATAACCAGACCACCCGTAATAAAGAGCGTGCTGTATACCTCATCAATCGAGCGTTCAATGAATACTGTGGCATCATAGTCGATGGCCAGACGCGTACCGTCCGGTAAGAACTTCTGAATCTTATCCACTTCTGAGCGCACCGCCTGTGCCACTTCTAGTGGGTTGGCGTCTGATTGCGGAACGACGCCCAAGCTAATGTTGACTACACCATCGCTCTTAAAGGTTGAGTTTTCGTTTTCCGCACCAATGAACACGTCCGCCACATCTTTCAGATAAATAGGCGTGTTATCGCTAGCACGTTTCACGACAAGATATTGGAAGTCTTCCGGTGTATTGTACGTACGTGCTGTACGTACTGACATGACGGTTGAATCGTTACGAACCTCACCACCTGGACTTTCCAAGTTTTCACTTCGCAGAGCGGCAGTAATATCAGAGGCAGTGACAGAGCGCCCCGCCATCAGCTCCGGCTTTAGCTTCACGTACATCACTTTGTACAAACCACCGGACAAGTCGATCGAACTGACGCCCGATATCAGACTGAAACGGTCCATGAGTACGCGCTCGGCATAATCCGTTAGCTGGGTACGGTCCATCTCTGATGAACTGAGGTTAATATAGAGGGAGGCTTCACCAGAACCATTATTCTTGTAAACAACGGGATCGTCCGCTTCATCCGGCAACGAACGCTGTGCACGCGCCACGGCATCACGAACATCACTCACGCCGGTGTTTAAGTCATAACCCAATTCAAAGGTAATGGTGATCCGCGACATACTGTTGCGCGTCGTTGAGCTGATCTCATCGATGCCACTGATGCCCGAAAGCTGATCCTCAAGTACCGAAGTAATTTGACTTTCAATGATCGTGGCCGATGCGCCTTCATAACGTGTACTGATCGAAACCACCGGGCTTTCGATGTCTGGCATCTCGCGGACTGCAAGCTTAGTAAATGAAACAAAGCCAAAAACACAGAGCAGCAAACTTAACACCAACGCAGCAACAGGGCGTTTTACCGAAACATCAGAAAGTAACATTAATTCACTTCCTTAGCGGCTTCATGTTGCTCGCCCTTGGCATCGGCATTTTTTACTTCAGAAGGCGCGGCAATCTCTTTTACTTCTACACCATCGCGCATATTAACAATGCCTTGAACGACGATCTTGTCGCCAATTTCCACACCTGAGTCGATCACCACTTCGTTCTCAACTCGAGCCCCAAGGAAAACTTGCTGACGCTTGGCTTTGTTGTTTTCATCGATTACGTAAACAAAACGTTTCGTCCCTGAGTACTCTAGGGCTTGCACTGGAATAATAGGCGCTTCGATAGCCGGGAATGCCAACGCTGCATTCATTAACATACCTGGTTTTAAGCGATTCTCAGGATTATCGAACTTAATTCGAACGCGCAAATTCAGCGTTTCCGCGTTAATGCGGGTATCAATGGCAGTCACTCTTCCTGTAAAGTCGAGATTACCCCAAGCACTGGTCGTTGCGTGCACTTCCATACCAACAGAAAGCATTGACAGGTAACGTTCTGGCACTGGCAAGTCCAGTTCCATCACCGACAAATCATCAAGCGTTAAGAGCTCGGTGCCTGCGCTCACCATTTTACCTTTGCTAAAATCAATAAAACCAACGGTACCGGCAAAAGGGGCGGTAATGTGAAGATCCGCTAGGTTAGCTTTAGCCGCGTCAAGGCGTGCTTGTGCTATTTCTACACGCGCTTTTTGCCCATCAATTTCAGTTTGGGTAATCGCATTGCGTTCTAACAAACGTTGGAACTCTTTGAGCTTGCGCTGCTCATCGCTGAGGTAAGCTTTTGCCTCAATCAAAGCCGCTTGAGCTTTATCATCATTGAGTTGGACCAAGAGCTGACCTTGCTGAACGTTTTGGTTCGCACTAACGGTGATTTGTTTGACCTTTCCAGAGACCTCAGAGGCAACCACCACAGATTCAGCGGCTTCTAACTTGCCAATAAGCGACAGAGATTGGTTAATTTCATGCGTTTCTACTTGCTCTGTCACAACCGTAACAGCCGATGGACCACGCTTTGCTGCAATAGCGGTCGGTGATGCCATCAATATAGAAAGCGTTAAAACAGATAAAGTGGCTTTCATGCTCATAATTTTGATGTCATTTAGGGTTATCTCATTAAACTGCCTACAGTTTATCAGTTGAATCCCTTAATAACGTCAAGGAGTGTAAATTCGAGTAAAAAGTCAGTATCTACTTTGTATATTCCACATACAAAATGCCGAGTTTCTATCATCTTTGCCCAAAAAGGCAGCATTCGATGTGAAAACGTAAGAAAAACGCTTTACAGCCGGAGCGAGTTTGCTATGATTCGCTCCGAACTTGAGAGATGCGTTGGGAAAACACTCTTAAGCTTACTCTGCAATGAGTAAGAAAACACCCTGGAGGGGTTCCCGAGTGGCCAAAGGGAGCAGACTGTAAATCTGCCGGCTCCGCCTTCGATGGTTCGAATCCGTCCCCCTCCACCATATTGCTTCTTGTGAACACATCATAAGAAATCACTTGAAAAGCCGTGTTGGGAAAACACTTTTCAAGCTTACTTTGTGAAGAGTAAGACAACACCCTGGAGGGGTTCCCGAGTGGCCAAAGGGAGCAGACTGTAAATCTGCCGGCTCCGCCTTCGATGGTTCGAATCCGTCCCCCTCCACCATATTGCTTCTTGTGAACACATCATAAGAAATCACTTGAAAAGCCGTGTTGGGAAAACACTTTTCAAGCTTACTTTGTGAAGAGTAAGACAACACCCTGGAGGGGTTCC
>NZ_JBNFXP010000032.1:0-35124 GCF_052877535.1 Vibrio sp. PNB23_22_6
ACTGACTTCAAAACTACTAATGTAATTTTAAAGCTATTATCGTTCCAACAGAACGATAATGAATTGACTGTGCCAAGACTAAGTAAACTTAATCTCGATTGGTCACTCAGTTCATTGAAACCTAATTTGAAACCGAAGTTTCTAATTGGATTATCATCAACGAGTGCCCACACAGATTGATAGGTCTATATTGTTAAAGAGCTTGCTCAGAAACTTTCTTTCTGAGAGGAGGTGCATTCTAACGAGATAATTGAGAGAGTCAAACACTTTTTCAATTTATTTTCTCAGAAGCTTTTCACCTCTCCGACCCTGCCGAAGCCTTATCGCGCCTGCCGTGTCGGTGGATGCGCATTATAGGGAACTCAGATCCGTTCGCAACCTTTTTTTGAAAAAAAATGGAAAAAAACAGCCGTTCGCTGACTATTTCATCAGAAAAGCAAAAAAGAGGATAAAAAATCCTCTTTTTATGCCTCAAAACCTGTTGTTAAATGAACGCATAAGCGTCTGCGAACATGCGCTCACTCTTGGCTTTCTTATTCTGAGTAAACTGCTCACGTGCTGCTCCCGCCATTTCAAAGCGACCAGCAATATAGATATCGTAGTTTTCTAAGCTTTCGAAATCGTCACTTATCGCTTGCAGCACATTACCGATTTTACCTTGCCAACCCTCAGGAGCCTCTTCTACTACAGGAACGAAGTGAACGTTAGCAAACTTATCGGCAAGCTCGACCAATTCTTCTTTTGCATATAACTGACAGTTATCGCGTGCTCCCCAATATAAGAAGATAGGGTTCGTTTTGTTCTGGGCAATACAGTGGTCCAAAATAGAACGGACGTAACTAAAGCCTGTACCACCAGCAATCAATAATAGTGGACGCTCACTTTCTTCTTGAATCCACGCATCACCATGTGGTGCATCAATTTCGATATGACCATCTGTTTCTAGCGCCGCTTGCATTGCTTCAACGACTTCTAACGCGTAAGCGTTATGTTCAGCCGCACCAATGTGTAGCTCAAGCTCGCCTTCATGACGACAAGGGCTACTTGCAATAGAAAAAGGACGCTTGTCTTTTTCACCCATAACAACCATTAAGTACTGACCAGCTTTAAAAGGTACTGGTGATTCTGGGTGAAGAAGGATTTGGTAAGTATTACAAGCTAACGGCTGAATAGACTTTACTTTACATTGGATGGTCATGGTGTTCCTCTCGCTTACTCATCAAAAGTAAGCACTAAATTACTTTCTGTATAGGCTTGGCAAGGGAATATCCAACCTTGCTGTTGCTCTTTTTCGGTTAGCATAGGTTCGAGGTGATAACTCACCTCGCCCGTTAGCTTTTTACACATGCACATGGCGCAAGCGCCAACTTGGCAACGGTGTGGGAAGCGAATATTGTTGTTGAGCGCAGCTTCCAACACGGTCTCCCCTTCTTTTACTTGGAACGTAACGTCCATTGGTAGAAGGTGGACTTGATGACTCATAGAATACCTAACTGGTCCCAAATCTCATCGACTTTAGCCACAAGTTTAGGATCTTTTTTGATAGGCACCCCCCACTCGCGCGTGACTTCAGATTCGAACTTATTGGTTGCGTCCAGCCCTAACTTAGATGAACTTTCGGTCTTTCCTGGAACTTGAACGGTGTCTCTATCCGGATCCATTCGAGTTGTCACCGCCCAAATGATGTCATTCCAATCTCGCACATTCACATCATCATCACACAAGATAATGAACTTATTATTTGTATACTGAGCAAAGAAATCCCATAAGCATTCCATCAACGCTTGAGATTGACCCGCTTGGTCTTTCTTCATCGTAACGACGGCAAACTGATTGTTCGCCGTTGATGGTAGATAGATGTCGACAATTTCCGGGCGTTGTTGTTTTAGTGTTTCCAGATCCGCTTCAGTGATGATTTTGTTATCACGTTCACTGATTGGAGATCGTGTTACTAGCTCAGCATCCCATTTAATGGTCGCGTCTAAGCCCATTTTGGACCCTAACCCAACCACTGGTGACGCAAAGTCAAGTGAGTCGATCGGCGTGTTATCAATCATCAAAGTATCACGCACAGGATCCATATGCTCTGTCATGGCTTTAACGACACTATCCCAATCTCGAGCATTAACCGACTCGTCACACACAATGACATACTTGGTGTACATAAACTGACGTAAGAAAGACCACACCCCCATCATCACGCGCTTCGCATGACCTGGATACTGCTTCTTCATCGTTACCACTGCCATTCGGTATGAACAGCCTTCTGGTGGCAGGTAGAAGTCTTCAATTTCTGGGAACTGCTTTTGCAAAATTGGCACAAAGACTTCGTTCAGCGCCACCCCCAATACTGCCGGCTCATCTGGCGGACGACCTGTGTAGGTGCTGTGATAGATGGGGTCTTTGCGCATAGTAATATGCGTAATAGTGAAAACGTGATGCTTCTCTTTTTCGTTGTAATAGCCAGTGTGATCACCATAAGGCCCCTCATCAGCAAACTCGTTCGGATCAATGTACCCTTCCATCACCATTTCTGCACTCGCAGGTACTTCTAGATCATTACTGACCGATTTCACCACTTCGGTTTTGCTTCCGCGCAGCAAACCTGCAAACGCGTATTCCGATAATGTATCTGGCACTGGTGTCACTGCACCAAGAATGGTTGCGGGATCAGCACCAAAAGCGACTGATACTGGGAAAGGTTTACCTGGGTTAGTTTCCATCCAGTCACGCAGATCTAACGCACCACCACGGTGAGCAAGCCAACGCATAATAATTTTATTTTTGGCAATTTTTTGCTGACGATAAATACCTAGATTCTGACGCTTCTTGTACGGACCTTTAGTTACCGTTAAACCCCAAGTCAGCAACGGGGCAATGTCTTCTGCCCAGCAGCTCATCACTGGGATTTTATCCAAATCGACGTCATCTCCTTGCCAAACAACCTCTTGGCAAGGCGCTTTACGCAGGCGCTTAGCTGGCATATTAAGCACTTGCTTGAATACAGGGAGCTTCTCTAAAGCATCTTTAAAGCCTTTTGGCGGCTCAGGCTCTTTTAAATAAGCCAGCAACTTACCTACTTCTCGTAATTCCTTAACGTCTGTGCGCCCCATACCTATCGCAACGCGTTCTGGCGTACCAAATAGGTTAGTCAGGACGGGGACGTCATAGCCAATTGGATTTTCAAACAACAGTGCAGGACCGCCAGCACGCAAGGTACGGTCGCTGATTTCTGTCATTTCGTAAGCGGGATCGACGGGGTGAGTGATGCGTTTAAGTCGACCTTTCTGTTCTAGATGATCGATAAATTCGCGTAAATCCTTAAAACTCATAGGCCTTCATATTGGCTGATTAAACTGTCCGCAGTATAACAAATAGGAAGACGCTAAGATCCCCCTATTTTGTGTGGGTATGTGAGCTAGGTAACGCCAAGAATGGTTACTTCAATACGTTTTCAATCTGACGGGTTTGAACTTTCCGGTTGCTTGAGATCAGTTCTTCAAGCCAAGAATGATGGCCTTGCTTCGCTAACTCTCTTGCTACCAATGTTGCTTCTTCTGATAACGCCATTTTTGCGACTAAGAACTGTTTTACCTCAGGAGTGAGTGGATTGGACCGGGCCAGTAGCTCAATGGCATACGGCTTTAACGTTGGATTGACGGTTGAGTTCATCAGTTGCTGTAATGAAAACTCATCACCGACGTTTGCAAGGCGACCCAACTCGGTTTGACCATTATAATCCGCTCGCATTCGCCATAGCATATCGTACATGGCTTCATCTTGGCTTACTTGAGCCAAACGAGCCACTACCGCTGACGATGGTAACCAACTGGTCACATTGGCGTGAGTCAATTGCTTGGTTAATGCCTCTAAGGCACTTGGTGACAAGCTATCCAGTTCTCGAATAAGCAGTGCTTCACGAGTCTGCACTTGTGACGATGTGCCAGTCAGCCACTCTTTGAGGTTCAACTCATCGCGCTCTGCTTCTAAGACAAATTCTAAAGTGCGTTGGTCTTGCTTCCAGCGCTTGATCTGACGGCTCGCGATCGCAGGAAAATTAAATGCTGGGACACTGAATTCATAACCATCTCCACGTTCAAGCATTTGATAAGTCGGTATGATGCTAATTTGAGATTCAACAAAGATGGCCATTCTTGGCGTTAGGATGATGTTTTGCTGCTCAAACTTGTTGAGCAACAGAAAGCGGGCGACTTCTTGTTGAGGAAAAGCAAGTCGATCAAGGGCAAATTTAAGCGAGTCGACCTCGTCTCTGACCGCATAATCAAGCAGTTCAGATACTTTCGTTTGTATTTGGGTGTCCTGAAGCCACTGTTCTACCTCTGATGCCTGCATTTCCTTCGCAGATGATGTTGCGGGTAGCACCATAAGTGACAAGCTCAGGAGTAATGACGACAACATTCCGTGTTGCATGTTAACCTCCCGATAACATTTTCTTCATTCTGCTGTTTCTATCAGGAGAAAGCAATAAAAAAGCCACCGATATGCGGTGGCTATTTACAGAATGGCTTATCTGAGACTATTGACGACGCATTGCATCGAAGAACTCATCGTTGGTCTTCGTCATCGCTAATTTATCGATTAGGAATTCCATTGCGTCGATCTCGCCCATTGGGTGAACAATCTTACGCAAAATCCACATCTTCTGTAGTTCGTCAGTCTTAGTTAGTAGCTCTTCACGGCGAGTACCTGAGCGGTTGAAGTCAATCGCAGGGAATACGCGCTTCTCAGCAATCTTACGGTTCAAGTGCAGTTCCATGTTACCTGTACCCTTGAACTCTTCGTAGATAACTTCATCCATCTTAGAACCCGTGTCTACTAGCGCTGTCGCGATGATAGTTAGGCTGCCGCCTTCTTCTACGTTACGAGCTGCACCGAAGAAACGCTTAGGACGGTGTAGTGCGTTAGCATCCACACCACCTGTTAGTACTTTACCTGATGAAGGCACTACTGTGTTGTATGCACGAGCTAGACGAGTGATAGAGTCAAGCAAGATAACGACGTCTTTCTTGTGCTCAACAAGACGTTTTGCTTTCTCGATTACCATTTCTGCTACTTGTACGTGACGAGACGCTGGCTCATCGAACGTAGAAGCAACCACTTCACCTTTAACTAGACGTTGCATCTCGGTTACTTCTTCTGGACGTTCATCGATTAGAAGTACCATCAACTCACACTCAGGATGGTTGTATGCGATGCTTTGTGCAATATTTTGCAGAAGCATTGTCTTACCCGCTTTAGGCGGAGCAACAATCAGGCCACGCTGGCCTTTACCGATTGGTGAAGCCAAATCAAGAATACGAGCGGTAATATCTTCAGTCGCACCGTTACCACGTTCCATAACCATACGTTCATTGGCATGAAGAGGAGTCAGGTTTTCAAAGAGGATTTTATTACGCGCGTTGTCTGGCTTATCGTGGTTGACCGTGTTTACTTTTAATAGTGCAAAGTAACGTTCGCCATCTTTTGGTGGACGAATTTTCCCGGCAATCGAATCACCTGTACGTAGGTTGAAGCGACGAATCTGACTTGGTGAAACATAGATGTCGTCCGGACCTGCTAGGTATGAGCTGTCTGCACTGCGTAGAAAACCAAAGCCGTCTTGCAGAATTTCCAGAACCCCATCGCCAAAGATGTCTTCGCCGCCTTTCGCGTGCGCTTTAAGAATTGCGAAGATGATGTCTTGTTTTCTCAGGCGCGCTAGGTTCTCAAGCCCTAAGCTTTCGCCAAGCTTTACAAGGTCAGACACAGGTCTGTTCTTCAGTTCGGTAAGATTCATGGTGGTGGATTCTTGTTTAGTCAAAATAAGATCTGTTTTCTAGTTAAGATGGATTTGGTCTCAGGATCGACCAAGAAGAGAATTTGTTCAATTAACGCACGATAAGTTAGCACTAATTACTATTCTAGTCCAGAGTTAGAAAAACAAAACCGCGCATTGTTACATTGCACGGTTTTATTTGTAATCACGTGGTGATTATAGATTTGCGTCCAAAAACTCTTTTAGTTGAGTCTTAGACAGAGCACCAACTTTCGTTGCCGCTACGTTACCGTCTTTAAATAACAGTAGCGTTGGAATGCCGCGAATACCAAACTTCGGCGGTGTGCCTGCGTTATGGTCAATATTTAGTTTACCGATAGTGAGCTTGCCTGCGTATTCATCAGCGATCTCGTCCAGAATTGGCGCAATCATTTTACAAGGACCACACCATTCTGCCCAGAAATCCACTAAAACCGGGCCTGCAGCATTGATTACATCGTTTTCAAAACCATCATCAGTAAGCTGCAAAATCTTATCACTCATCTTCCACTCCAATGTGTTTTTAGAAACTGGTTGGATGATAACCAGTAATTAGATGCCCTATTGGAATGTATTTACTTTCGTATTGCAAGCTTTAGCTGATATTCTATAGTCATGAAAAAGACGCATATCACAGAGCAAAAGTTCGCCGATTTGGATTTAAAGCCCCAAGTCATTGAAGGATTGGATAAAAAAGGGTTCGAATATTGTACCCCTATCCAAGCCTTGGCGTTGCCGGTACTGCTCACCGGCCAAGACATCGCAGGCCAGGCCCAAACGGGTACTGGTAAAACGCTCGCGTTTCTTACTGCTACTTTCAACCACCTTCTGACGACACCAGAACCTGAAGGTCGCCAACCAACCCAGCCTCGCGCCATTATTATGGCACCGACACGTGAATTAGCGATTCAGATCTTTAATGATGCTGAACCTCTGATTGCGAGTACAGGTCTAAAAGCGGCATTAGCTTATGGCGGCGAGAGCTACGATAAGCAATTGTCTAAGCTACAAGACGGTGTAGACATTCTGATTGGTACCACTGGCCGTATCATTGATTTTTACAAGCAGCGCGTATTCAACCTAAACAACATTCAAGCTGTTGTGTTGGATGAAGCAGACCGAATGTTCGATCTTGGCTTTATTAAGGACATTCGTTTCTTATTCCGTCGCATGCCTGAACCAAAAGAGCGTCTAAACATGCTGTTCTCAGCAACGCTGTCGTACCGCGTACAAGAATTAGCGTTTGAACATATGCACAACCCTGAGCATGTTGTCGTCGAGCCTGAGCAAAAAACCGGTCACCGTATCCAAGAAGAGCTGTTCTACCCTTCTAACGAAGACAAGATGACTCTACTTCAGACTCTTATTGAAGAAGACTGGCCAGATCGCGCGATCATATTCGCCAACACCAAACATAAGTGCGAATCTGTCTGGGGTCATCTAGCAGCAGATGGCCATCGTGTTGGTCTACTGACCGGCGACGTTCCTCAGAAAAAACGCGAAAAGATTCTTGAACAATTTACTCGCGGTGAAGTAGACCTTTTAGTTGCAACTGACGTTGCTGCTCGTGGCCTACATATTCCTCAGGTAACACACGTATTCAACTACGACTTACCAGACGATTGTGAAGATTACGTTCACCGTATCGGCCGTACTGGTCGTGCAGGTGCAAGTGGTCACTCAATCAGCTTTGCTTGTGAAGAGTACGCAATCAACTTGCCTGCGATTGAAGAATACATCGAACATACAATCCCAGTATCGGATTACGATGCATCGGCTCTGATCCAAGATCTGCCAGAACCAATCCGTATGCGTGCGCCTCGTGTTCAGCAACGTCGTACCAATACCGGTGGCACGCGCTCTGGTAACCGTAAGCCGCAAGGACGCCGTCCTCGTCAACCACGTCAATCAGCGCCAAAACAATCATAAAAGGAAACTGAAGTCGTTTATGAGTCAAGCAGGATCATCACCGCTATACGCAGCCATCGACCTCGGGTCGAACAGTTTTCACATGCTCGTTGTGCGTCATATCGATGGCAGCGTTCAAACCATGGCTAAAATTAAGCGCAAAGTTCGTCTTGCGGCGGGCTTAGATGAACGTAACTCTCTTAGTATGGAAGCTATGCAGCGAGGATGGGACTGCTTAAGTCTATTTGCAGAACGCTTGCAGGATATTCCTAAACAAAACATCCGTATTGTCGGTACCGCAACATTGCGCACAGCTATCAATGCGGATGTTTTTTTAGAGAAAGCAAACCAAATTTTAGGTCAGCCTATCGAAGTGATTAGTGGCGAAGAAGAAGCTGCCACTATCTATAAGGGCGTTGCTCATACTTCTGGAGGTAGTGGCCGTCGCCTAGTAGTCGATATCGGCGGTGCGAGTACTGAGCTGATCATCGGTGAAGGCTTTGAGGCTAAAGCGCTAACTAGCTTAAAAATGGGCTGTGTCACTTGGTTAGAACACTTCTTTAAAGACCGTCAGTTGAATGCGCGTAATTTCGAAGCCGCGATTGAAGGCGCGAGACAAACCCTAAAGCCGATTCTGGAGCAGTATACTGATCTCGGCTGGGATATTTGTGTTGGCGCATCAGGCACGGTTCAAGCATTACAAGAAATTATGCTGACACAAGGTATGGATGAGGTCATTACTCACACCAAACTGAAGCGTCTACAAAAACAAGCTATGCAGGCCGATCACTTAGAAGAGCTTGATATCGAAGGTTTAACCCTTGAACGCGCACTGGTATTTCCAAGTGGCTTATCCATTTTGATCGCGATTTTCGAACTGCTAGAAATCGATGCTATGACTCTTGCTGGCGGTGCACTACGTGAAGGTCTCGTGTACGGAATGGTCGAAGAGTTGCGTCAGAATGATATTCGTGCCCGTACGATTAGCAGCGTACAAACTCGTTACCAATTGGATCGCCAGTATGGTGAGCAAGTCGCGAGCCTCGCGAGTAAGCTACTCGATCAAGCAGGCGGCAATGTGTGGGTCGCAGAGCATCAGGGCAAAATGCTACTAGAAACCACCGCCAAACTGCACGAAATCGGTTTAACCATCGATTTCAAAAAAGGTGGGGAGCACAGCGCCTACCTACTTCAGCATTTGGACTTGCCAGGTTACACGCGCGCGCAGAAGTTCTTTATCGGCGAAATTGCTCGCCGTTACCGAGAACAACTAACCTCGTTACCTGAACAACATGCCATGTCAGGTACCAGCGGTAAGCGTGTCCTTCGTTTATTGCGCCTTGCTGTTCTACTTAGCCATCGCCGCACCCCTGATTTAGAGCCTAAAGTGACGCTAACAGCAGAGGACGACAAACTAACACTCAGTATTGATGCAGCATGGTTAGCGGCAAATCCGCTAACCGCCGCAGAGTTGGAAATCGAAGCTAACCGTCAGACTGACATCGGCTGGCCGTTAAGCATAGTGAGTTGTTAGTTAGCACGATTGCTAAATACTTCGTTAAAGGTCCCATTCGGGGCCTTTTTTTATTATTCATTTTTCACTTGTACAGCTTAGGGAGCTTTTGGACACCAATAATCTAATTACTCCCCACGCTGTACAGACCGAGCAAACGCCCTTCCGACAAAAACAAAAAAGCCGCTTGCATTGAACAAGCGGCTTTCGGGGTTCCCACTGAAATTAGGACTGAACCGTCGTTCCTACTTTGAAGTTCGGATTCACCGCCGTCAGCCTCTTAATCAAATAGTTAAGCAACATACCATACATTGGAACAAACAGACCCAAGCTAATAATCAGTTTGAAACCGTAATCCACCAGCGCGATTTCTGTCCAGTGTGCCGCCATAAATGGGTCTGGGCTTTGGTAAAACGCAATGGCAAAGAAAGCAACGGTATCTAATGCATTACCGAAGAGTGTTGAACACGTTGGCGCAACCCACCACTGCTTCATTTGGCGCAGGCGGTTAAACACGTGCACATCCATGATCTGACCAAGTAAGTACGCCATGAAGCTAGCAATCGCGATACGAGCAACAAACAGATTGAATTCCCCTAACTGAGAAAAACCTTGGAACTGCCCTTCAAAAAACACCACGGATAAGAAGTACGACACGACTAACGCAGGCAGCATCACTAAAAAGATGATCTTACGTGCCATTTGCGCACCGAAAATTCGTACGGTTAGGTCAGTCGCCAAAAAGATAAATGGAAAGGTGAATGCGCCCCAAGTGGTATGGAAGCCAAAGATAGTAAACGGTAGCTGAACTAGGTAATTGCTCGATGCAATAATCACTAGGTGGAATAGAGCCAGATAGATAAGGGCGTTGCGCTGCTGCGCAGGGGTAAAGTTACTCATGCGATACCTTTTTAGTTTGGTTTGGGGGTGAGGGAACCCAAATCGAGCGCTTAATAAAAAACGACTCTTACCAACAATGTAAAAATGAAATATAAAATAGCTTAACTCATTCAGAGTTAAACGGTGGGTGATTATACAGTAACCACTTTTCGCTGCAAGTCGTCTGTTTTACGCAAACGTTTGGGCTTAAAAAAGAGCGTTTCATGTGAAACACCCTTTGTAAATACACCAAAGTTTCTAGAAGCCGCGTTGGAACAATCCCGCTAGGTAATCCAACTCTTCCCTGCTCTCTTCAATCGCTAAGGCTTCAAACCAAATCGCTTCACTATAATGCTCCGCTTTCATAAACAGTCGACAATCTTCAAAGTCAATCAACCAAGAGTGAATGTCGGCATCCCACTGTTTTTCAACCACAGTAGCAGATAGCAGCCCAACTAAACGTTCACCCAAAGCAGGAAAAGTATCAAGGTCAAAGCTCGGCGCGGTAATGATTAATCGCCCTTCTTGTTCCATGTAGTCCGCTAAGCCAAATTCCTTTTGCATCTTGGTTCCTTATCCGTGGTGAGTAATGTGTTCTTGAATCAAATCAAGGAATGGATCGGCGTACTTCTCCAGCTTACGCTGACCAACACCGCTTACCGCTAGCATTTCACCGTAAGAGGTTGGCAAAATCTCGGCCATATCAATCAGAGTAGCGTCACTGAATACGACGTATGGAGGCAGACCATCTTCATCGGCAATCGACTTACGCAGCTTACGCAGTTTCGCGAACAACTTCTTATCGTAATTCTTACTCGTCAGTTTATCCGACTTCGCAGCACGTGCAGCGGTATCCAAACGAGGCACCGCCAACTCTAGTGATATATCACCTCGCAACAACGGACGCGCCTCTTCGGTTAATTGCAGCGTTGAGTTACGCGTAATATTTTGAAACAGCAAGCCTTTATGAATAAGCTGACGAAAGATACTGATCCAATAATCATGGCTGTGGTCACGCCCTAACCCGTAGGTGGAAATTTTATCATGCCCATTTTCGCGCACACGAATGTTCTGCATCCCGCGTAATACCTCAACGACGTAACCCATACCAAAGCTTTGGTTTACGCGGTACACACAAGACAATGCCTTACGCGCTTCTTCAGTAGCATCAAAGTGTTTCGGTGGGTCTAAGCAAATATCGCAGTTACCACAGGGCTTATCACGATACTCACCAAAATAATTGAGTAAGACCTGACGACGACATGTTTGCGCTTCCGCAAACGCGCTCATCGCATTTAATTTGTGGCTTTCCACTTGCTTCTGTGGACCGTCGTCCTTTTCATCTAACATACGACGCAGCCAACTGATATCCGCAGGGTCATACAGCATCATCGCTTCAGCAGGCAGGCCATCACGCCCCGCACGACCGGTTTCCTGATAATAGGATTCGATATTACGCGGGATATCAAAGTGCACTACAAAACGCACGTTTGGCTTGTTGATACCCATACCGAATGCCACGGTCGCGACAACGATTTGGATATCATCACGTTGGAAAGCTTCTTGGACATAAGCGCGCTCGTCAGCATCCATACCAGCATGGTAGCCTGCGGCTCGAATGTGGTTGTTGCACAACTTCTCAGTCACCATCTCGACTTTCTTACGGCTACTGCAATAGATAATGCCGCAGTTGCCCTTTTGGGTTTCAAGATAACGAACGATTTGCGACACGGGCTTGTGCTTCTCAACCAAGTTGTAGCGAATATTAGGACGGTCGAAGCTGCCTAAGTAAACTTCTGGATGACTCAGTTGAAGACGCTCAAGAATGTCTCGACGCGTAGCGTCATCAGCTGTCGCGGTCAGCGCCATAAATGGCACGTGCGAGAACTGCAGCTTCAGCTGGCCAAGTGCAGCATACTCAGGACGGAAATCGTGTCCCCACTGCGAAATACAGTGCGCTTCATCGACAGCAATCATCGACAACGGCAAGTTTTCCAAACGCTCAATGAAATCACGCATTAATACGCGCTCTGGCGAGACGTACACCAATTTAAGGTGACCAGTATGCATGCGGTTATACACGCTGAGCAGCTCTTCACGTGGCATGGTCGAGTTAATGCACTCAGCAGCCACACCATTCGCTTTCAGCTGATCAACTTGGTCTTTCATCAACGAGATAAGCGGAGAAATCACCAAGGTAATGCCAGAGCGAACCAATGCAGGGATTTGATAACACAGTGACTTACCACCACCCGTAGGCAGAATAACCAAGCTATCGCGACCTTCTACCGCCGCATCAATCACCAGTTGCTGACCATCACGGAACTCCTGGTAACCAAACACATCCTCCAGCATACGTTGAGGAGTTACAGGCAGATCTGATTGTTCGGCTAACAAGGTCGAGGTCATGAATAATCTCAGGTTGGGTCATAAAAGAAGTGCTATTGCATGCTACCAACACACAAAATGAAGGCACATTGTAATGGGGTTTGATGGTGAATAAAACCGCAAATTGCTAGGTGATTCTACTCACGACTCGTATACTGATTTTCTGCTCTATAAACACACAATTAGGTGACACTCCATGACCCTAGAAGAACAACAGCGTGCAAAACAAGGCGTCTTGCTTGCGATTGGTGCGTACACTATGTGGGGCATTGCTCCCATGTACTTCAAATCAATCGCACAGGTCTCGCCTTTAGAGATCTTAAGTCACCGCGTCATTTGGTCTTTCTTTTTACTTGCTGCGCTCCTCCATTTTGGTCGTCGTTGGCGCTCAGTGTTTAGCGTTATCAAAGACAAAACTAAAATCGTCTACTTACTGTTTAGTTCTGTGCTGATTGGTGCCAACTGGTTGATCTTCATCTGGGCGGTGAACTCCAATCACATGCTGGATGCAAGTCTCGGCTATTACATCAATCCATTAATCAATGTCTTACTCGGAATGATTTTCCTTGGTGAACGACTTCGCCATTTGCAATGGTTTGCTGTTGTACTTGCCGCGTGTGGTGTATTGGTCCAGTTAATTGTGTTTGGCTCTGTCCCTGTGGTGGCTATTGCACTCGCCATGAGCTTTGGAATTTATGGATTGCTGCGTAAAAAAGTCAGCCTTGATGCTCAAACAGGGCTATTTATTGAAACGTGCATGTTACTCCCCGCCGCCCTTATTTACCTGTTGTTCATCGCAAGCACGCCTACATCGAATATGTTTAATAACTCATGGCAGTTAAATAGCCTATTGATAGCTGCAGGTGTGATCACCACACTTCCTTTGCTGTGTTTTACCGGAGCAGCGACACGCCTTAAACTCTCGACGCTAGGCTTCTTCCAGTACATTGGGCCAAGCTTGATGTTCTTGCTTGCGGTACTGATTTACGGCGAACCGTTCACCACAGATAAAGCGCTCACTTTCGCTTTCATCTGGGGTGCATTAGTCGTGTTTAGCTTTGATGGTCTGCGTAATAACCGTAAATCGCGTAGAGCAATCCAGGTTCAATGACTTTTTTTACAAGACAAGTTAAAAATTGATGGATAAGCTTGGTCATAATGTGACCAAGCTTTTTTACTTAATGGAACATATTCAGTACTACGCAACCGCCCATAACAACTTGAGTCTGATTGAGGCGAAATATCAGAAGTTTGCTTTTCAAAGGCATTACCACCTGGATTTTCATCTCGGCCTGATCACGCATGGCGAGCAAAAGTTCCAATACCAAGGCAACTGCCATCAAGTCGGTCACGGACAAATTGTCCTTATGCCCCCTGATGAGCTGCATGACGGGCAAGCTAAACTCGAAAGTGGCTATGAGGTGAATGTGTTTGCGATCGAACCTCACCTATTGAGCGATCTGGCTGATCTTAAGCGAAGCGGTCAAATAATACACTTTAACGAGCTGATCATCTCGGATCCGCAGATATTTTCACAACTTAGCAACTTACACGGGCTGCTTCGCCGTGAAAACCTCAGTCAACTTGCCAAAGATTGCCTACCTTTTGAAGGATTCAACCAACTTTTTGATCGCTACGGATCACTTGAGCGACAAAAAGTGGTGACTTTAGGCAAACAATCGCTTGGGACGTTAAAAGATTATCTGATGGCGAACCTCGACCAAGCGGTGCGTTTGGATTCGTTATCAGAACTGTGCCAACTGAGCCCAACTCAGTTCCAGCGCCATTTTAAAGCACAGACCGGCATGACACCTTATGCATGGTTCGCACGCCTGCGCCTCGAACAAGGCATGAAGTTACTGCAATCTGGTCAATGCGGTACCGACGTCGCCCATCAGATCGGCTTCTACGATCAAGCGCATTTCAGCAAAGCGTTTAAGCAGACTTATGGCGTTTCCCCTTCTCAAGTGACTCGTTAATTTTATTTACCGAGAAAGCTGTCAGTTTTTTACAAGCGTCACAAGTGACTTGCCACGACAATAGCCGCATTGGTTATATTTGAGATGTGTTATGAATGAATCCACCATATTGCTGACACTCGCCAGCATTCACTTTATTGCCCTAATGAGTCCAGGTCCGGACTTTGCTCTCGTCGTACAAAATGCGACACGTCACGGTCGTCAAACTGGCTTGTACATCGCGTTGGGATTGTCTGTCGGTATTTTGCTGCACTCCTTGTTCAGCCTGACAGGCGTGAGCTATATCGTCCACCAGCACCCAGTGTTGTATTCCGTGGTGCAACTGCTCGGTGGTAGTTACCTGCTCTACCTAGGTATTGGGGCTTTGCGCGGCGTGATCGCAATGATCAAAAATCCATTGGCGGATCAATCTAAGAAGCAAAACAACTTAGTGATCAGTAACAAGCGTCAAGCATTTGCCAAAGGGTTTGCGACCAACATTCTTAACCCGAAAGCCTTAGTTTTCTTTATCAGTTTGATGTCGAGCTTAGTGCCTGTGGGTATGTCGGTGACAGGCAAAAGTATTGCCCTAGTGATTCTGTTTGGTTTGTCACTGTTTTGGTTCTCCAGTCTCGCATGGATGCTGTCGACTCAGCGGCTGCAACGTAAATTGCTGCAAGCGGGGATCTACATCGACGGTCTATGTGGAGTGGTGTTTACTCTGGTAGGCAGCAGTATTTTGTACCAAACCATCAGCTCTTTTATTAGGTAACATACTGATTTAAAAGCGTAGCACAATCGACATTTCTAAGATTGCTGACTCGACGTTGCTCTCCATGACTGCCAAGCTGAAAACACAAAACTGGCAACATGGAGAGTCATCATGCATTGGACGTTCAACCGACTCGTGACCACGGGTCTTTTTCTTACTTCCCCTTTGGTTTTATCCACCCAATCCCTCGCGAACCAAGCTGCAGATGCGGTTGCACCGGAACACAGTACGGGCTTTGAGACAAAACAATTAGTTAAAGCTAAAAACTACATGGTCACAGCCGCTAACCCACTTGCCACCCAAGCCGGTGTCAATGTCCTCGCACAAGGTGGTAATGCCATTGATGCCATGGTTGCGGTGCAACTGATGCTAGGCTTGGTAGAGCCTCAATCCTCTGGCATTGGTGGTGGTGCCTTCTTAGTATATTGGGACAGTGAGAAACAAAAACTGACCACGTATGATGGGCGTGAAACCGCGCCACTCGCCGCTACCCCCAAGCTCTTCTTGGATGAAAAAGGACAACCTCTGCAATTTTACGATGCGGTTGTCGGTGGTCGCTCCGTTGCCACACCTGGCACAGTGAAATTGCTGTGGGACACCCACCAGAAATACGGTAAGTTGGAATGGAAGAAGATCACCCAACCTGTGATTACTTTGGCTGAACAAGGTTTCAAAGTCAGCCCTCGCCTCGCTAGTCTGATTGAGAAAGATGCCAAGCGACTGTCACGCTTCCCTGCGACTAAGGCTTACTTCTTTAATCCTGATGGTTCACCGAAAGCCGAAGGCACACTGTTAAAGAACCCAGAATACGCCCAAACCCTGACGGCGATGACAGAACAAGGAGCAAAAGCCTTCTACCAAGGCGATATCGCTACAGACATTATCGAGACAGTACAGAATGCACCGGGGAACCCTGGTGTATTAGCTCAACCTGATTTTGACACTTACCAAATTAAACAACGTGAACCGGTTTGTGCGGCTTACCAAAGCTATGACATTTGCGGTATGGGACCACCAAGCTCTGGCGCACTGACGGTTGGGCAGATTCTCGCAATCACCGAACAATACGATCTTAAAGATTGGGGTGCCACAAGTGCGAAATCATGGCAAGTGATCGCCGATGCATCTCGCCTTGCGTTCGCGGATCGCAGCAAATACATCGCTGACCAAGATTATGTGCCGATGCCTACCGAAGGCTTGCTTGATAATGATTACCTCAAACAACGTGCAGAACTAATCCAAGTAGGCAAAGCGCTGAGTAAGATTGAAGCGGGTAATCCACCGTGGTCGCATGCGATGAACTTAAGCATGGGCCAATCGATCGAACTGCCTTCCACTAGCCATTTCAATATCGTCGATAAACAAGGCAATGTGGTCTCAATGACCACAACCATTGAGAACGCCTTTGGCTCGCGCTTGATGGTGCATGGCTTTTTGCTCAACAACGAACTCACCGACTTCTCCTTCCGCACCCACCAAGATGGTGTGCCAATCGCGAACCGCTTAGAACCGGGTAAACGTCCACGTTCATCAATGGCTCCGACCATTATGATGAAGGATGATAAACCCTACATGGCAATTGGCTCACCGGGCGGCAGCCGCATCATTGGTTACGTCGCACAAACCATTATCGCCCACATTCAATGGGACATGGATATCCAAAGCGCGATTAATCAACCACGATTACTTAATCGGTTTGGTACCTTAGAGATTGAGCAAGGTACCATCGCAGAAGGCTTACAACCTGAATTAGAGAAGATGGGTTTTAAAACCGATGTTCGCAATTTGAATTCTGGACTGCATGCGATACGTCTTACCAAAGAAGGCCTTGAAGGTGCTGCGGATCCGCGGCGTGAAGGCGTGGCCATTGGGCAATAAGAGTCTTTCGCTCGACCCTTTGTGCGAGATCTCTTACAAAGGGGTGAGCAAACCTCTCTTTTTTCATAAAAAAAATCGTCACGACGACACATAAACCATTGATTAAACTTTAAATTGTGATTTATTCAAACATAATGGCAATCAAAAATGTGATTTATCACCATTGTTCGCAAACGTTAAACCGGTAATATTAACCCTGTCGGAAGGATGCTGACACGGAACAGGAAACACCAAGGACTTGGTGAACTTCAGGAAGAAGAAACGATTATTCAGGATGAATGGTCGGGCATGGATTGCAAAATTGGACATTGAACGGAATCAATAGTGACTAGGATGGTTGCTACTAAGGATGGGAAATGGACACCTCTGGACGAGGCAAGGATTTGAACATCAGGATGATGTCAGGGACACCGCTCAGGGAACAAGTGATGAGAGCTAACGAGGATTGTTAGCAGACCAGGATAAGGTCAAGGACACCGCTAGGATGGCGACGTAAGGATTAAGCTGACGGATTCAGCACACTATCATGGATTAGATGCATGGAGCACTCTTAGTAGCCGGATTGCTGCGAGTAAGACTATAACCCCGATGGGCGCAAGCCCTCGGGGTTTTTCTTTACCTGAAATAGGATAAAGCCCACCTCAAACAACACTTTCCGACAACAAGTTTTATTGGCTTAAATAGTAAAAATAAAAAGAGCCGCCGAAGCAGCTCTTGAAACTATTGATTTTCGCAAAGCCTTACAGCTTCTCAAGTCGCGCATAAGCAGTCACTAACCACTTAATGCCTTCACCGTTAAAAGCGATCTGTACGCGACTTTGTGGACCACTGCCTTCAAAGTTGATGATAGTACCTTCTCCGAACTTCGGATGCATCACGCGAGAACCGAGCGTAAAGCCTGTTTCATTAAAGCTTTCTTTCACCACGGTTTGGCTAAAGCGACCGCTACTTGTTGGGCGACTGACCTGCGCCTTCATACGTACTTCATCCAAGCAGGTTTCTGGTAATTCACGAATAAAGCGAGATGGCTTGTGATACTTATCCTGACCATACAAACGGCGCATTTCCGCATAGGTGATGTAGAGCTTTTGCATTGCACGGGTCATGCCTACGTAGCACAAACGACGCTCTTCTTCTAAGCGCCCGGCTTCTTCCGCCGACATTTGGCTTGGGAACATGCCTTCTTCCACACCCACCATAAACACCAATGGGAACTCTAGACCTTTCGCACTGTGCAGCGTCATTAGCTGAACCGCATCCTCAAACTCGTCCGCTTGTCCTTCGCCCGCTTCTAATGCTGCGTGAGTAAGGAATGCCGTCAGCAGTGACATGTCTTCGGCTTCTTCTGGCTTCTCAAATTGACGCGTTGCGGTCACCAATTCCTCCAAGTTCTCAATACGCGCCTTAGACTTTTCACCCTTCTCTTGCTCGTACATCGTGAACAAGCCCGAGTATCTGATCACATGGTCAGTTTGGTGGTGTAGTGGCATCTCGATAGTGTCATCTTCCAGTGCAGTAATAAGCTCGATAAATCGGCTCAACGCACCAGCCGCACGCCCCGCGAGAACTTGCTCATCCAACATCGCCACACTCGCTTCCCACATAGTACAACCACGATCACGAGCGGCACGACGAATGGTTTCTAAGGTCTTATCACCTAAGCCACGCGTTGGTGTATTAACAACACGCTCAAACGCCGCATCATCATTACGATTCGCCATTAAGCGCATGTAGCTCAACGCATCTTTAATTTCCTGGCGTTCGAAGAATCGCATGCCGCCATAAATGCGGTAAGGTAAACCTGCTTGAAGCAACGCTTCTTCCAGAACACGTGACTGAGCGTTGTTACGGTAAAGCATGGCAGCATCACTCAGAACACCACCCTTGTCTTGCCACTCTTTGATCTTGTTAACCGCGAAACGCGCTTCATCCAATTCGTTGTAAGCACTGTAAACTGAGATCGGCTCACCGACGATGCCATCAGTCCAAAGCTCTTTACCCATTCGCTCGGTGTTATTAGCGATTAGCGCGTTCGATGCTTCCAAGATCGTCTTGGTAGAACGGTAATTTTGCTCAAGACGAATGGTGTTCACACTTGGGAATTCCAGCGTAAACTTCTCAATATTCTCGATTTTCGCGCCACGCCAACCATAAATCGACTGGTCATCATCACCGACAATCATCACATGGCACTCTGGACCCGCCATCATACGCAGCCAAGCGTATTGAATATTGTTGGTATCTTGGAACTCGTCAACCAAAATATGCTTAAAGCGCGCTTGGTAGTGTTCACGGACGAACTTGTTATCACGCAGTAGCTCATGTGCGCGCAACAAGATTTCCGCAAAGTCGACCAAACCCGCTCGGTCACACGCTTCTTGATATGCGGTGTACAGTTGTAGGTAAGTTTTCGTGACTGGATCGTGGTACGCATCGATGTGCGCTGGGCGCAAACCTTCATCCTTCTTGCTGTTAATCCACCACGCAACTTGGCGCGCAGGCCACTGCTTCTCATCGAGGTTTTGCGCTTTGATCAAACGCTTTAGTAGGCGTTGCTGGTCATCACTGTCGATGATTTGGAAATCTTCCGGCAGCTTGGCATCAAGATAGTGTGCACGCAGAATACGGTGACAAATGCCGTGGAACGTGCCATTCCACATACCACCGGCACTCCCCATCATAAGCTCTTCAATACGCCCACGCATCTCTGCTGCCGCTTTGTTGGTAAAGGTGACCGACATGATAGAGAACGGAGAAGCCTGCTCTACCGACATCAACCAAGCGATACGGTGCACAAGCACACGCGTTTTACCACTTCCCGCACCAGCAAGGATGAGCAAGTTTTCTAGAGGCGCTGCAACGGCTTCACGCTGTTTGTCGTTCAAACCGTCAAGTAATAGAGATGGATCCATCATGATGAGAGCTACTGGTTATTTATACATAAAAATAGATTATAACCTAAACAACTGGGTGCTGTTTAGACAAAACTTGATAAAAAGTTTGCGGCTTTTTTGCACTGAACATCAAGACCTTGTATGACATTCACTCAATATACCGTCCATTTCCTCCGTTTTTCTGAAAGTTTTTTAGTCAATTTCCTATCTTTTAAATTAAGTAAGCTGTTAACAAAACGCCAAAACAGGCGGTTCACCTTGCCAACTTAAAGTAAAGGAAATCATTCAGAGGAAATAACTATGAAAAAGTCAAATCTTGCTGTTACTGCTGCTGTTACTGGTTTACTCGCTCTAGGGGGCACGATGCTCACTTCGGCTCCTGCTGTCGCTGCTGAAAAAGAAAAATGCTACGGCGTTGCAAAAGCAGGTAAAAATGATTGCGCAACGAAAAGCAGCTCTTGTGCTGGTACCTCGAAAGAAGATAACCAAAAAGACGCATTCGTCGTCGTTCCTAAAGGGCTGTGCGACAAACTTGCTGGCGGTAGTACGACTTCTTCCTAATTTTTTATCGCCGCTGTTTCTGGATGCGTAGTCGCGGAGCCGCGCATCCTTACTTTCCCGTCCAATCTGAAAAGGAGTTTCACGTGAAACACCACATCTTCCATGAACTTGTTGGTGTCGGACTAAGAACCCCTCACCTCGATTATTTCAGCCAGAGCGCTCCTGGGTTGTCTTGGTTAGAAATCCACAGTGAAAACTACTTCCAACCCAATGCGGCAGAACGCTATCAGCTACAGAGTCTGCGCGAGAAGTATCAAGTCAGCTGTCACGGTATCGGCTTGTCACTTGGTTCAGTGGAACGTGTGAATAAAAAGCACCTTGCTCAACTCAAAGCGCTGATTGATTCAATCGTTCCGATTCTTGTTTCTGACCATTTAAGTTGGAGTGAAAACGGCGGTCACTACTTTAATGACCTACTCCCACTGCCCTACACGGAAGAAGCACTGAAGGTGTTCACTCGCAACGTGAATGAAGTGCAGGATTATTTGCAGCGCGAGATCTTGATAGAGAACCCATCTAGTTATGTGAAGTTTCAACATTCGACTATCAGCGAATGGGAGTTTCTTACCGAAGTACAAAAGCGCACTGACTGTCGTTTGTTGCTCGATTTAAACAATGTTTATGTTTCGGCGTTCAACCACGGTTTTGATTGCGACACCTACCTAGATGCGATGCCAGCCGACAAAGTGGATGAGATTCACTTGGCAGGTTTTACCATCAAACAACTCGACAAGGGTGAGATATGGATTGATACCCATAGCCGCCCAATCAGCGATGACGTTTGGCAATTGTTCGCGCAGTGGACAAAAAAACACGGTCCACGTCATGCGTTGATTGAATGGGATTTGGATATCCCCGCGCCAGAAGTCTTGCTCGGAGAAGCCCAGAAAGCATCGCAACTGCTGTTACAAGGCACACTTCCAAGTGAACAAAGCGAGCCAAGGAAGGCATCATGAATCTAGCCAATTTACAAAGCCAGTTTGCTAAAGCTCTGCACTATCAAGCACTCGGTGAAGATTGCGATATTGCCAGTGAAGAGTTTACGGCAGAGGAACGCATGCAGATTTACCGCAACAACTTCATTGTCAGTTTGAGTGAGGTTTTATCGGCAACCTATCCTATGGTGGAAGCATTGCTTGGTGAAGAGTGCTTTAAACAGATTGCGCGTCAACACGTACTCACTTCCCCATTAGAAGAAGGCAATGTGGTGCATTATGGCGAAGGCTTTCAGGACACCATCATGCAATTTAATCAGGTGATCGATCAGGCGCCCTACTGCCCAGAAGTCGCACGCTTCGAATGGTACATCGATCTCGCCCGACAAACCCTATTCGAAGAACCTCGCTCAGCTGAGATAAAACCACTTGCTTTGCTTGGTCAAGTAAGTGAAGAACTTCAACCCGCTTTGGTATTGCACCTGAAACAAGGTTGCCGAAGTTTTGCCTCCGATTATGCCGTGTTTGATTTGTTTTCTGCGATTCAAACTGGGCAATTTGAACAACTCAACATCAATCAATTACAACAAGGTGCTATCTCGATTCAAGCTAATGGAGAAGCCTTATGTCACGCACTCGATGCCGATCTCTTCCAACTGCTGCAATGTTTAGAGCAGAAGCTGAGTTTGAGCGTAATACCTAAAGTTTTACTCGCTCATCTCAATAGCATCATGGCACTCGATCTCGTTGACGGCTTTACATTGAAACCAATTTAAGGAGCACTCTATGACGGATACGGTTAAAAACTTAGTCAATCGGTATGACGATTTAATCAGTACCCTACAAGCAGGCTTTGTCCCTTTAATGCTGTTATTTTGCCGCTTTTGGGTAGCGTGGGTATTTTTCAATTCAGGACTGATCAAAATCACGTCTTGGGATAGCACGCTTTATCTGTTCGAGTTGGAATACCAAGTGCCATTGCTGCCATGGGAACTCGCCGCTTACTTAGGCACGGCTGCCGAACTGGTGCTACCTGCTTTCTTAGCGCTTGGCTTGATTACCCGTCCAATGGCTGCGATTTTGTTTGTGTTTAACATCATCGCCGTGATCTCTTACCCGCTGCTGTGGGAGAAAGGGTTTTATGACCACCAACTGTGGGGCTTGATGATACTTATCGTCATCGTCTGGGGACCCGGACCAATTTCACTCGACCAATGGTTGAGAAACAAGATCGCCAAATAAAAAAATCCCCGCGTCTGCGGGGGGGATTTTTTATTTGTTTAAGTAAGCCAGCAACTCTTCTGCTGAAATGCCTTTCTGGGCCAATTCTTTTGCCATCAGCTCAACTTGCTCGCCTTTACGCGATTCAATCACTTGCTGAAACTGATACACAAGGTCACGCAAGATTGGCAATGGAACTTGCTTTGCCGCACTACGAACACGCTCTGAGCTCTGATTACCCAGTTCATTTAGCAACTTGCCAAACATCACCTTCTCTGGTGATTCTTCCATTTGCTCTAAGATACGAGCCATTTCATAGGTGGTTAACGACATTACTTGCTGAGTTCCGTTGTGGTGTCGAGAAAAGTTTAAGCGACAAATATACACGCGTTAGTTACATTGGAAAATACTAAATTGAGCTGTTTTATGCATTCACCAACTTCGTATGCCAGTTCTTGCCTGCTTTCGTGAACAGAATCAGCAATGCTGGTAGCAACACCCACATATGAATCGCAATCAGTGTTTGTGGATCAAGTGATAGACGCTGTAGCGTACCGACCAACAAACCTGCACCACTCATCTGGAACAAGCCAAGTAGTGCTGCTGCGGTACCAGCCTTATCACCAAATGGCTCAAGTGCTTTACCTGCCGCCGCCCCCAAAATCCAAGCAAAACCGACAGAAGACATAAAGATGGGTAGCATGAAAGAGAATGCTGTATCGTATTCATGCATTACCATCATCACCACACCTGCAATGCCCAATATAGTGATACCCACAACAAGTGAATTATGTGTGCCCCAACGATCCATGAACTTAGGCGCTAACATACAAGCTGCAATGTTAAACGCCGCGTTGAGACCAAACCAAAACGTGAATTCATTCATCGACAAGCCCATGCCCGTCATCAACACCACCGGTGCAGATGTGACGTAAGCAAGAATCACAGCCATCGCCATCAAACACAGTGATGCATGGAAGATGAATGATGGTGTGCTCAATACTGTCCAGTAGCGGCTCAGTTTAAATACCGCCTGCTTTTCTGTTGCAGGATTGGTTTCCTTCATGCCGAAGAACATCATCGCACCCGCAATCACAGCAAAACCGGCCATAAAGCTGAAGTTTGCACGCCAATCAAATTGCTGGGTTAACCAGCTACCAAGAATCGGTGCCAATGCCGGGATAAAGCAGATCGCCCCGTTAAGATAGCTGATCATTTTTCCGCATTTTTCCGGACCGAAGATGTCGCGAACGGTTGCAAAGGCTGCTACAGATGTTGCACATGCACCTAAGCCTTGTAGCAAACGAGCCGTCAACATCCACTCAATATTTTGAGCACTCCACGCCAATACAGCGCTCAATGCGTAGATGGTGATGCCGCCCAATGCAACGGTTCGACGTCCGAGTTTATCTGCCAAGGGGCCTGCGAATAGCTGGCCAACGCCCATAGCAAATAGGAACCAAGTAATGGTGTCTTGTGCTAGTGCATTTTCTACCTGAAAAGTGGACGCGATAAGGGGTAAAGCAGGCAGATAAATATCAATCGCAAGCGGACTGAACAGAACTAACATGGTCAATAGCGCCATCTGTTTTTTGCTATTAGTAATATGGCTAGACACAAAACACTCCAAATTGAACAAGAACTTTTGCGCAAAGCTTAATCATCTGATGATATGAATGGAAATGATGTATAATCATGACCATTATTCCAATAGGGAAAATCACTGTGAACGTAGAAAAACTGGCGCGCATCGACCTTAACTTACTGGTCTGTTTTAAGGTGCTGATTGAAGAGTTGAATGTCACTCGCGCCGCCCACCGACTGTGCTTGAGCCAGTCGGCGGTGAGTAAATCCTTAGCCAAATTACGTACCCAATTTGATGATCCTCTATTCACTCGAAACTCACATGGATTGACGCCAACGCCGCGCGCATTGTTCCTCAAACCGAAACTGGATCTGTTGATAAACCAACTTGAGGTGCTGACTCAACCCGAAGAGTTCGCTCCACAGAGTAGTGAATACCGTTTCCAAATCGCCGCAGTAGAGAGTGTTTACCCATTAATCCTGCCCCACTTCTTGCCGGCGATATTCCAGCAAGCGCCGGGCGTAACCATCAGTACCCACTCATGGTCAGAACAGACGTTTAAGATGATTCAACGTGGTGAAATTGATTTAGGCATGACAGGTCGAGACATCGACATCAACGATGCCAAACTGACTATGCTGCCGCCAGACGACATTTGCGAGCAGGAAATCTATCGCGACCACCAGATGTGTATCGTGCGTAAAGACCACCCTGCTTTGCGTGGTAATTGGAACTTGGAAGCTTACCTAACACTGCGTCATGTTCAAGTACGTTGCGATGGCAATGACCGTTGGTTGCTCGACTATCGTTTAGCCGACATTGGTCGCGAACGTGATATCGCGGTAACTGTACCGGACTTTAACAGCGCCGCGAGTTTGTGCTCTTACACCGATTTTGTGTTTACCGCGCCAAGCCACTTTGTGAAACTGGCAGCCAAGCAACACGACATGGCATTGCTGCCACTGCCACTCGAATTCCCGCCCATGGCATACACTTTGTTCTGGCACCGAGACAGAGAAAATGACCCAGCTTTAACTTGGCTACGTACCATGATCACGCAAAAAACCGATCATCTTAGATAAAAATCCCGGACGCGATTTGCGCTCTTGCGATAAAATGAGTAGCTTAACAGTCGATAGTCCTTTTTGGCTCATCTATGGCCTGTTGTACTGCGACTCTATTGAGGTGATTGCGAACCTCAATGGAATCGTAAACTGCATGAAGCAGATGGAAACAGCTCCCACACCTGAGCATGAAGGAGCGGTAATTTGAAGGAATAACACAGATGCACAACGATACCCAAAGCCGCGTGAATGCAGTTCGCGAGTGGCTAGCACAACATAATATTGATGCCCTACTAGTCCCACATGAAGACGAGTACTTGGGCGAATACGTACCAGCGCACAACGAGCGTTTACATTGGCTAACTGGTTTTACCGGTTCTGCTGGTGCTGCGGTAATCACCAAAGACAAAGCCGCTATCTTTGTTGATGGTCGCTACACGGTACAAGTAACAAAGCAGGTTCCTGCTGATCTATTCGAATACCGCCACCTGATTGAAGAGCCTGCGTTAGATTGGATTAAAGACCATCTTACAAATGGCGCATCTGTGGCAATCGACCCTCGCATGCACAACTCTGCTTGGCTAGACATGGCACAGGCAAAACTTGCAGGCGCACTTGAGCTTAAGATTCTCGACAGCAACCCAATTGATGAGCTGTGGCACGATCGTCCTGCTCCTGTGGTTTCTGATGTTCGTTTAATGGCAACAGAAGCAGTTGGCCAATCCAGTGAAAGCAAACGCCAAGAAATCGCAGAGCTCGTGAAAAAAACCGGCGCAGACAGCGCAGTGATCACAGCGCTAGATTCTATCTGTTGGTTGCTCAACGTTCGTGGTCTTGATGTATCACGTCTACCGGTTCTGCTTTCTCACGCGATTCTGCACTCAGATTCAAGCGTGGAATACTTCCTAGACCCAGCTCGTCTACCTACTGAGTTTGACGCTCACGTTGGTGCGGGTGTGACCGTTCATCACCCAGAAGCATTGCAAGCACGACTAGAAACCCTAACTGGCAAGAATGTACTGGTTGACCCTGCGACAAGTAACGCATGGTTTAAGTTGGTTCTACAAAATGCTGGTGCATCAGTGGTGAGTAAAGCTGATCCATGCCTAATGCCAAAAGCGGCGAAGAACGCGGTTGAAATCGCAGGCATGAAAGCATGTCATATCCGTGATGGCGTGGCGATGAGCAAGTTTCTATCTTGGTTAGATGCAGAAGTCGTTGCTGGTAAGCTGCACGATGAAGCGACACTGGCTGACAAACTGGAAGCGTTCCGTAGCGAAGATCCGACACTTATGGACCTTAGCTTCGATACCATTTCAGCAGCGGGCGGCAACGCGGCGATGTGTCACTACAACCACGAAAACCAACCTGAACCTGGCAAGCTAGAACTGAACACACTTTACCTAGTGGATTCAGGTGGTCAGTATCTAGATGGCACTACAGACATCACGCGTACTATTGCGATCGGTCTGCCATCACAAGAGATGATTAAACAATTCACTCTCGCACTAAAAGGTCACATTGGCGTTGCTCGTGCACGTTTCCCGAAAGGCACTCGTGGTTACCAAATTGATACGCTAGCTCGTCAGCACCTATGGGCGGAAGGCTACGATTACGATCACGGTACTGGCCACGGTGTTGGTCACTTCCTAAGTGTTCATGAAGGTCCTGCGAGCATTTCGAAGAAGCAAATCGACGTGCCGATAACAGAAGGTATGGTGCTATCCAACGAGCCAGGTTACTACCGTGCAGATGCATTTGGCATCCGTATTGAAAACCTAGAGCTTGTTGTAGAAACACCCACTAACGGTGACTTCCCTGTCCTGTCATTTGAGTCGCTAACACGCTGCCCAATCGACAAGCGCAACATCAACGTTGATATGCTAACTCGTCCGGAGCTTGCTTGGCTGAATGATTACCATCAGAAAGTGTGGGATGAGATCAGCCCACTTGTTGAAGGTGATGTGAAAAAGTGGCTTCGTCAAGCAACGCTACCTATAGCGCACAGCTAGAAGCTAGAAGCTAGAAAAGTAGAGGGTTGATGTTTTGCATCAACCCTCTACTTTTTGCTTATGTTTCACGTGAAACATAACGATGACCAGTGACTTTACTTGTGACTTAACCAGAATACGCCGAGTGCCAGTCTCGCCATACTGGGTCAAAGCCTTTGGCTCGAATCATATCTTCTACTGAGCCAGCGCTGCGCTCATCACTGATCTCAAACTGCTCGAGTTCAACATCTTCCATCGCATAACCTCCCGGCTGAGTTTTCGATGCGGCAGACATACTGGTGATACCCAAAGGAAAAGCATTGTCCCTAAACTTGGGTGACTCACGAGTCGATAGTGACAACTCCACTTCTGGATTCAATAAACGATAAGCACAAATCAGCTGAACAAGCTGCTTGTCCGTCATTATTGACTTTGGCTGCTTTCCGTTTAAAGAATGGGCACCTTCACAAGGACGCAAACGCGGGAATGAAATCGAGTAACGAGTTTGCCAATACGTGCCCTCAAGATAGTCCAAGTGCGCTGCCACATAAAAGCAATCTGTACGCCACTCTTCCAATCCTATCAGAGCACCAATACCGATCTTGTCGATACCCGCTTTTGCAAGACGATCAGGTGTATCCAATCGGTATTCGAAGTCCATCTTATTGCCTCGCAAATGATGCTCAGCATAGGTCGAAGGATGATACGTTTCTTGATAGACCATCACCGCATCCAAACCCAATGTCTTGAGCTCTGCGTACTCATCTTGACCAAGTGGCTGCACTTCCATCGCCAAATAATTAAAGCGTTGCTTAATCATCGGCACCATTTCGCGGAAGTATTTCATACCCACTTTGGTCTCGTGTTCACCAGTCACAATTAATACACTATCGAACTTCATTCGTTTAATGGCTTCGACTTCTGCAGCCACTTCGTCCCTATTCAAGGTGCGACGCTTAATTCTGTTCTCCATCGAGAAACCACAATAAGTACAAGCATTGGCGCACAAGTTAGAAAGGTACAATGGGATATAAAGCGACATGGTATTACCAAAACGCTTGCGAGTTGCTGAGTATGACAGCTGCGCCATTTGCTCTAAGTACGCTTCAGCCGCTGGTGAAATTAGCGCTTTAAAGTCTTCCAAATCACGCTTGGGTTTATTCAATGCTCGCTCAACATCTTGTGCGGTTTTGGCGTAAATCGACATCGAAATGTCATCCCAATTGAGCAGCTTAAATTGTTCAACGAAGCTCATGTTTCCCTCACTTAATAGCTACACATCTAAGACTAAAGCTCATCTAGAAATGACGTCAGTGGACTCGACGCAACCGCATGAGAAACCTTACCAGCAAGACCAGCTTCATAAGCCATACGTCCCGACTCCACCGCCAACTTAAATGCCTTCGCCATCGCAACGGGATCGCTCGAAGCTGAAATCGCGGTATTGACGAGCACGGCATCTGCGCCCATTTCCATCGCACGCGCAGCATGTGATGGCGCACCGATACCCGCATCTACAACCACTGGAACGTTGGCTTGATCGATGATGATCTCTAGGAAGTCGTGAGAAACAATCCCCTTGTTGGAACCGATCGGTGCACCTAAAGGCATTACCGCTGCACAACCCACTTCTTCCAATCGTTTACACAGAACCGGGTCAGCATGACAGTAAGGAAGCACAATAAACCCTTCACGTACTAGTTGCTCAGCAGCCGTAAGTGTTTCAATTGGATCTGGCATTAAGTACTTCGGGTCTGGGTGAATCTCCAGTTTTAGCCAGTTGGTATCCAACGCTTCTCGCGCCAGTTGAGCAGCAAACACTGCATCTTTAGCATTCTTTGCACCCGAGGTGTTCGGCAATAAGTTCACACCCGCTTGTTTTAACGGCAGCAAAATATCGTCTTGTAGGTCGTTCACATCCACACGCTTCAGCGCCATGGTCGCAAGTTGAGAGCCCGACACTTGAATCGCTTTTGCCATTAATCGGCCGTTGGCAAACTTCCCTGTTCCTGTGAACAGTCTAGATTCGAATTCTTTATCACCAATTTTAAGCATCGACGTTAACCTCCTGCGATCGCTTGAAACAAAGAGATGCTATCTCCCTGTGAAAGAACGGTGCTAGCCCACTCACTGCGCGGCACAACGTTGTTATTAATTGCAAAAACGCAGCCCATTTCTGGCAGCTCAAATTGACTAATGATTTGTTGTAAATTCGACTCACTGGCAACTTGATGTGACTGATCATTGATGACAATGGTGATCACATCTAAGTCAGCAGCGGTCATTTGTGTTGTTTGTTGTTCTGATAACGTCATTACTTCCAACTCTCATAATTACGACCATGACTTCTAGCTGTTTATCACTAATAAATAGCCAGTTTGAAATCTTGCTCAGTTAGCTCGTAAGCTAAACTTGAGCACACACTTGGCACTGTTTATCTTTGCTTATCGCCATGGTTTTCCATTGCATTTTCAATCCATCAAACAGGTGTAACTTGGCAGTCTCGACATGAAACTTTCCCGTCGCCAGTTTTTGAATTGCCGCAAGCGCTTGGTAATTACCAAGTGTGCCGACCACCGGACCGACGACACCGCTCTCACTGCACTTTTGCGTTTGTGGTAATTCATCGAACGGATATAAACAGCGGTAACAGGCTTTGCTTTCTACTTCTTGTTCACTTGGTGTTTGATAATCAAAGACGGCGAACTGCCCCTGCCAACCAATTGCCGCCGCTGAGATGAGTGGCGTGTTTTGTTCAAAACAGACTTGGTTAATTAGCTGACGGGTTGGCATATTGTCGGTGCAGTCCAGCACCACATCCGCCAACATCACCTCAAGCTGCAGCTGTGCTGTGTCTAATCGCTTATTGAGAGCGCGTACTTGGATCATCGAATTAAGATCAGTGAGCTGCTTTACGGTTGCTTCTGTTTTCGCAACTTGGAGGTCTTGTTCACGATAAATGATCTGACGTTGTAGGTTACTGCTATCAACCTCATCATCATCAACCACAACCAATTTACCGATGCCCGCCGATGCCAAGTACAAACTCGCTGCACTGCCTAACCCACCACAACCGATGACCAGCACATGCGATTTTCTCATGCGCTCTTGCCCAACTTCGGCAATTTCAGGCAAAGCAACTTGGCGTTGATAACGAAGGAACTGCTTATGCGTAAGCATGTTCATCCCTCTTAACATCCACCACCTCGCTTTTCTGGTCAGCAAACGTTAGCTGTCTTTCCTTCATCAGTTGTGCAAAAAATTCAATGACGGACTGAGGTGACTCTGCCAACGTAATAGCACGCACGACTGCCAAACTAGAGACGCCCGTTTGCCAAACTTGGTCAGCATTAAATTGGTCAATGCCACCAATCGCGACCGTCGGAAAACCGAGCTCGTCGACACTTACTGCTTTGTCTTTTGAAGGACGGAAAGTCGGCTCTGTATTTGTATAAGGAATGCTATCAATCAGCTTTTGATACCGTGCCAAGAGCACCAAACCCTGTGGTTTCGATGGCATCTGTTTTGTGGTGGTTGGGAAGATATGCCCTAACGCAATGTAACTAGGGTGAATTTGTACGATGCGCAGTAGCTCATAATAACCATGAGTAGAAAGACCAAGACGAATGCCGGCTTTAGTTAGCTGAGCCAAATTCGATTCTTCTATGTCTTCCTGCCCTAGATGAACGCCATAAGCGCCATGCTTGATTGCCAGCTGCCAATAGTCATTGATAAACACTTGTGCTTGATACTGACGACCTAGCTCAATTGCTCGAATGATCTGTTGTTCTAAATCGACTTGTTGTGGGTTCTTGATTCGTAGTTGAATCGTGTTGATGCCTAAAGGCAGTAAACGCTCAATCCAAGCAACATCATCAACTACTGGATAAAGCCCTAGACTTTGCTTGGTTAGCGTTGGAAAGCTAACGCTCTCTCCTTGTGCAGACCAACCAACTTGAATATCGAGTCGGTTATCTTCCAGTACAGGTGTGGGGAAATCATCAAATTGGTCAGCCCACTGAGTAGATCGGCCCTCGTCAAGGTTGTCATTCAATAGTGTTTCACGTGAAACATTCGCTTGTTGCGTTGTCATTGCTCGAGCAAGTGTTAATGCATCTTCAATAGGAAAATCGAGTACTGTCAGCGTTACTATCCAAGCAAGGTGATGCTCAGGAGCAAATGCTGTGTTGAGCTTGGACTTAACGGTAAGCGCTCTCACTTCATCGTTAATTGGGTGACGCCAGATATCAAGCTGAAGCACTTCATGCTTTTCACCGGAAACCTGACGATCAGCAATACCAATATAAATCGCTTTTGACGGTTGCTTTGCGCACGCTTCTACCGATAAAGCAGAACGATAATAAAGCACAAATGAACACTTAGGCTCAGAGTCATAACCATCAATGAGATCAGTCGTTATGTGTGTGGTCTGTTGGTCGCGAACAAGCTGAATAGATTGAGCTGGGCTCACACCCAACTCAATGTCTACAATGCTAAACCCCTGTTCTTTTGCCACCAACAAACATTGCTGAACTGAACCCGTCAGATCAATCAATGATGACGGAATAAGGATTTGGCTCATTAGTCACTTACCTCGGCATGTGCTGCTGGGTGGTACAACTCAGATCCTGTATCTCTAAATTCTTGCGATTTTTGACGCATGCCCTCGAGAGGGTCATCAAGCATTTTGATCGAGATAGCTTGGTCCGCAGCAACTTGCTCAATATCTTTCGCGTACTCACGTACCTCTTGGGAAATCTTCATGGAGCAGAACTTTGGTCCACACATCGAACAAAAGTGAGCAACTTTGCCAGACTCTTGAGGTAAGGTTTCATCATGGAAAGCACGCGCGGTATCTGGGTCGAGTGACAAGTTGAATTGGTCTTCCCACCGGAACTCGAAGCGAGCCTTAGACAGCGCGTTATCACGTACTTGAGCGCCAGGGTGTCCCTTCGCTAAGTCAGCGGCGTGCGCAGCAAGCTTGTAAGTGATCATGCCAACCTTCACGTCTTCTTTGTTTGGTAAGCCGAGATGCTCTTTAGGTGTTACGTAGCAAAGCATCGCACAGCCATACCAACCAATCATGGCCGCGCCAATACCTGAAGTAATATGATCGTAACCAGGAGCGACGTCTGTCGTCAGTGGACCAAGCGTGTAGAACGGTGCTTCATGACAGTGCTCTAGCTGCTCTTCCATGTTCTCTTTGATCATATGCATTGGAACATGACCAGGACCTTCGATAATCACCTGAACGTCGTATTCCCACGCAATCTTGGTTAACTCACCAAGGGTACGAAGCTCAGCAAATTGCGCTTCATCGTTAGCATCGACAACCGAACCAGGGCGTAGGCCATCACCGAGAGAGAGTGCCACATCATACTTAGCACAAATTTCACAGATCTCACGGAAGTGGGTGTATAAGAAGCTTTCTTGGTGATGTGCTAAACACCATTTCGCGATGATAGAACCGCCACGAGAAACAATGCCAGTAACGCGTTTTGCTGTCATTGGTACATAGCGAAGTAGTAAGCCGGCATGGATAGTGAAGTAATCCACACCCTGCTCTGCTTGTTCAATCAGAGTATCGCGCATCACTTCCCAGTTAAGGTTTTCCGCAACACCATTTACTTTCTCAAGGGCTTGGTACATGGGTACAGTACCAATCGGAACCGGACTGTTACGTAGAATCCACTCACGAGTTTCGTGAATATTACGTCCAGTAGAGAGATCCATTACCGTATCCCCGCCCCAGCGCGTTGCCCATACTAACTTCTCTACTTCTTCTTCAATCGAAGAAGTGACCGATGAGTTACCGATGTTGGCGTTCACTTTGACCAAAAAGTTACGCCCAATGATCATTGGTTCGGATTCTGGGTGGTTGATATTAGAAGGGATAATCGCGCGACCTTCGGCGACTTCTTTATGCACAAACTCGGCGGTAATGTCTTTTGGAAGATTCGCTCCGAAGCTTTGACCCGGATGTTGTTGATTCAGCACTTCATCGCGGTATTGAGCACGCCCCATATTTTCACGTAGCGCGATGTATTCCATTTCTGGGGTAATAATGCCTTTGCGAGCATAGTGTAACTGAGTCACACACTGCCCACCTTTAGCACGTCGAATACGTGGTAGATTACCGTAACGAAGATCGTCTAGCGTTTCATCTTCTAAGCGCTCTTTGGTGTATACCGAGCTTACTTCATCGAGTAGTTCAGTATCAGCGCGCTCTTCAATCCACCCTTCTCGCAGCTTAGGTAAGCCGTTGTAGAGGTCTATGGTGTATTCTGGATCTGTGTATACACCTGAGGTATCGTAAACGCGTACTGGCTCATTAGGCTCGAAAATAGGCGCTTCTTTTGTGCCTCCAATAAGGCTATCAGCGAGTGATATTTCACGCATTGGCACACGAATATCGGGACGTGAACCATCTACGTAGACTTTGCTTGAATTTGGGTACGGTTGTACCGAGAGTGTATCAATGAACTGTTTTGCTTCCAGTCTCGCTTGCTTGCGACTCGACATAGCATTTTTCCTTGCTTTGTTATGCTTAGATAAAAAGTATTGGGATAAAAATGCTTGGCGGATAGATGCGACAAGAGGAATCGAATTAAGGACAGGTTGAGCGGGTGCTCTTCGTCTATAACAACATTCGACTATTTGATAGGTCGACCAGATAGAACTCTGGTGTAGATATCTTCTCTTGTTCCCTTCGCAGATTCTAATCTGATCAGGTTCAACGGATCCCGAATTAACGGTCTCAGCCTTATGGCACTCCGACAAGTGAAATCAGTATATAAAAACGGCTTGGTTAAACCAAGCCGACCTGATTAAAATTTGAGTATTTTTGCTAACTACGCATCAATAATTGGAACCCAATCCATGCAGCTGAAATGCTTAACACGACATTCAACAGTATGTTCAATCCCATTTTAAAGAAGGCACCCTGCTGCATAAGCAACACGTTATCCATCGAGAAGGTAGAAAAAGTGGTTAATGCACCCAAAAAACCAAGACCGATAATTTGGCGCCACGGATCAGTTGTTATCAGTTCAGTTTCAAACGCAGCGATCAAAAGGCCTATGATGAAAGAGCCAACGACGTTTACCGTTAACGTACCGTAAGGAAAACCACGCCCCAGTAGCATTACACAAAGTTCAGAAATTAAGTAACGAGTACACGCACCAAATGCGCCACCTAATGCAATAAAGCCCAAAATGGATAGTTGTCCCATAATGCCCCCAGAAAAGTTGATGGCGATATTGTAATCAAATTTATAATAATAGTGATTATAAAGTCTTAGAATTCAGCGAAAACAACATCCAACAGTTACACGTATTTAAAAAGTTACAGGTATCACTTAGTACAAATAAGCAGCACCACTAAAAATACGACTAATGGTTATTTATAAATACAATGAAAGGGAGCTAGGAAGACAAAAAGAGGAAATAAACCCGAACAATTAATCTTCGAGGTTATACCAATCGTAGTAAATAACCGATCATTCTAGCTTGTTATAACGCTCGATAACTTCGTTTAAAATTTTAATTGTGGAATAACTACTTATCGAAAATTTTAGCGTTTTTCCTGAGCTAACTCTGATTACTTACTGTGATTAGTATTACCTTTAGCATTAAGCTTTTTTGTATTAATTCAAATCTTACACATACGAAAAAGCCCTAGCATTGCTGCTAGGGCTTTGTCTGAATAAATGGCGGAGCGGACGGGACTCGAACCCGCGACCCCCGGCGTGACAGGCCGGTAT
>NZ_JBNFXP010000033.1:0-30837 GCF_052877535.1 Vibrio sp. PNB23_22_6
ACAAAATTAATAAGCTTTTGGAGAAAGTAATGGCGACTCATTTTGATTATATCTGTATCGGCGGCGGCAGCGGCGGCATCGCATCAGCAAATCGTGCGGCAATGTACGGTGCTAAAGTAGCGCTTATCGAAGCTCAAGACCTTGGCGGTACCTGCGTAAACGTTGGTTGTGTGCCAAAGAAAGTGATGTGGCACGGCGCGCAGGTTGCAGAAGCAATGAACCTGTACGCAGAAGACTACGGTTTTGATGTAGATGTAAAAGGTTTCGACTGGAGCAAACTGGTTGAGAGTCGTCAGGCTTACATTGGTCGTATCCACCAATCTTACGATCGCGTTCTTGGCAACAACAAGGTAAACGTTATCAAAGGCTTTGCTAAGTTTGTTGACGAGAAAACGGTAGAAGTAAACGGTGAACACTACACCGCAGATCACATCCTGATCGCAGTGGGTGGTCGTCCAACGATTCCAAACATCCCAGGCGCAGAATACGGCATCGATTCAAACGGCTTCTTCGAGCTAGCTGAGCAACCAAAACGCGTTGCAGTTATTGGCGCAGGTTACATCGCGGTTGAAATCGCTGGCGTTCTGCATGCACTTGGTACAGAAACGCACCTATTCTGCCGTAAAGAATCACCACTACGTAGCTTCGATCCAATGATCATCGAAACGCTAGTAGAAGTGATGGAAGCGGAAGGCCCAACGCTACACACCCACTCTGTTCCAAAAGAAGTGGTAAAAGAAGCAGACGGCAGCCTAACTCTGCACCTAGAAAACGGTGAAAGCCAAAACGTTGATACCCTAATTTGGGCAATCGGTCGTCACCCAGCGACTGACGCCATCAACCTAGCATCAACTGGCGTTGCAACGAACGACCGCGGCTACATCAAGGTAGACGAATACCAAGAAACGAACGTGAAAGGCATCTATTGTGTCGGTGACATCATGGAAGGCGGTATCGAGCTAACACCTGTGGCTGTTAAAGCGGGTCGTCAACTTTCTGAGCGTCTGTTCAACAACAAACCAAACGCGAAGATGGATTACGATTTGGTTCCAACCGTGGTATTCAGCCACCCACCAATCGGCACTATCGGTCTAACGACTCAAGAAGCAGAAGAGAAGTACGGCAAAGACAACGTCAAAGTCTACACGTCTGGCTTCACTGCGATGTACACCGCGGTCACTAAGCACCGTCAACCATGTAAGATGAAGCTAGTATGTGCTGGCGAAGAAGAGACGGTAGTTGGTCTACATGGCATCGGCTTTACCGTTGATGAAATGATTCAAGGCTTCGGCGTAGCAATGAAGATGGGCGCAACCAAAGCAGATTTCGACTCTGTTGTGGCTATCCACCCAACGGGCTCAGAAGAATTCGTGACGATGCGTTAATCACGCGCGAATCGCTTTGCGGATTTAATCAGATAAACAAAAGGGTCATCAATGACTTGATGACCCTTTTTCTATTCACGTTTTCCAACGTTTGGGGGTGTTTCGGAGCTGTTTGCGCGTTTTACTTAACTGCGCGAACCAATTCTGCAATACCTTCCCAATCGCCGTTGTCCATCATAGCGGTTGGAACCATCCAAGTACCGCCACAAGCGACAACGGATTTCAGCGCTAGGTAATCTTCCACATTAGATGGGCTGACGCCACCCGTTGGCATGAACTCCACTGGATAAACCGCAGTCAGTGCTTTAAGCATGTTTACGCCACCTGATGGTTCTGCAGGGAAGAACTTCAGGGTACGTAGACCCATTTCCATCGCTTGCTCAACCAAGCTTGGGTTATTCACACCCGGAACGATAGCAACATTGCGTTGCTGACAGTATTTCACTGTGGTTGGGTTGAAACCTGGGCTCACGATGAAGTCCACACCCGCTTCAATCGCGATGTCCACTTGCTCTGTTGTCAGTACGGTACCAGCACCGATCAGCAGCTCTGGGTACGCTTCACGCATGATGCGGATCGACTCAGCCGCCGCTTCAGTGCGGAATGTTACTTCCGCACATGGTAAACCGTTTTCTACCAACACTTTTGCCAGTGGCAGAGCGTGTGCTACATCGTTGATTGCGATAACTGGGACGATTTTGATTTCTCTTAATCGTTGTTCAAGTGTTGTCATGGGTAACCTCTAAAGAGTAAAGCATAATGTTGCTACGATAATAAATGCGATACCACCAAGTAAAGTTTCCATTATCGTCCAAGTTTTTAGCGTGATCTTCTCATCCATATTTAGTAAACGAGATACTAGCCAGAAACCAGAGTCGTTAAAGTGAGAAAGTACCGTCGCACCGCCTGCGAACGCAATAACGATAAAACTAGGTCTCACTCAAACCCGTTGTTACTGCTACCACTGGCGCGATAAGTGCTGCGGTAGTGGTTAGCGCTACGGTTGCTGAGCCTTGAGCAACACGTAGACAGGTAGAGATAACAAACGCAGCTACGATCACCACAGCGATCTTTATTCGAGTCTTTTTGGCTACCGATTCTGGATTACGCATATAGCAAGAAACCGTCATCTTCGTTACGCCAACCTTATCGACTATATCCTGTAGTGTTTTTTTGTTTTGTTGAACCACTATTTAATTTGTCATCCTTAATGTTACGAGTAACATCATGAATACTTGCCTGCCCTCCGACAAGCCATCACTCATCGCAATCGGCATCAAAATGCAACAGATCATCCATTAAAAAGTGACACAACTATCAATAATAGAAAAGAACTGATATTTGATAAATATTTGAAATACAATACCAAATTCAAATAGTTTGGAAATGAAACAAAGTGCAGTCCGCATCTAGCGAAACCCAGATTTACTATCACCTGCTTGAGCTGGACGACTCTCAGAAGCAGCAATATCTCGATAATCTGCGTCTAACTCAGCCGGATCTCTATCGCCAAATAACACCTCTTTTGGTCAGTGATACGGCGGATGAACAACTGACCCAACTGCTAGGCTTCGGCGCGCATCAGGCCACTAACCAAGAGGTCGATCTTCGTGGTGAGATTGTCAGTAAATACCGTCTGACCCATGAGTTGGGACGCGGAGGCATGGGTGTGGTTTATGCGGCACAACGTGCTGACGAGACGTTTGAACAAGACCTAGCGATCAAGTTCATCCAAGCCAATCTCAGTAATGTTTTGGACAAACGCGCACTGTTTGATGAAGCTCAACTACTGGCGCGCTTAAACCATCCTTATATTGCAAAGGTATTTGATGGCGGCCTGCATGACGATTCCGTTTATATTGTGATGGAACGGGTATTTGGCCAAACCTTGGACGCTTACCTGAACGCCCCCCCCATGGAAGAGGATGACAAATTGCTGCTGTTTAAGCAGATTTGTCAGGCAATGGAACACGCCCACCAGCATCAAGTTCTACATGCGGACCTCAAACCAGAAAACATCCTGATTGATCGCAATAAACGGCCAAAGTTGATCGATTTCAACCTGACGCAAAAGGTGCAATCAAACAGTGATGATTCGTCTCCTGCCTTGATCGCCTTCAGTGAAAAATACGCCAGCCCAGAACAGCAAGCCGGAGCGTTTTTGACTGAGCAAAGTGATGTGTATTCACTGGGTAAGATTCTGGCGCTGATGTTTCCTGATCAGCCAATGTGGTCAGATATTTATTGGCTAGTGAGACGCGCGACACGAACCAAAGCGAAACAGCGCTACCTCAATGTTCGCGCGCTGCGCCAAGATATTGAATGCATTTTGGAGCGCCACCCAATTGAGCAAAAGAAGCACTGGCCGCTGTACAGCACGCTTCGTTTAGTACAACGCCAACCGCTGCCATCGGTGTTGTTCGCAATCTTAGTATTATCTGGCTTGCTGTTTGGTAACACGCTGATTCAAAAAAACATACAACTGCAACAAGAGAAGAAGATTGCAGAAGACATTATGTACGAAGTAACGCGCCTTGTCTTTCATGCCAAGGGGCAAAACGTCGAGCAAATGTCCGTCAGTGCCATGATGGAGCTGACACGCAGGCGGATTCTGTCTAACCCTGATATCCCCAAACACATAAAACAGAAAATGTTGTTGGCGATGATGACACCGGTGCCAGAGAAGCGCCTTACTAAATCAATAATTTGTCAGCCAAATTGTGCGCCAAAGGATCGCCCCCAACAGTAAGACTAAACAAGAAAAAGGCTTAAAAACAAAGATGCACACACGTTCCGTTACGATCTGGCTGTCTGCTTTAGCGATAGCGCCAGCATGGGCAAGCTCAACTTCTGCGACTCCCTCGCTAGAAGCGACAACGCCGACCATAAAGCAAGGTTTCTTCATCGATTCACCGGTGACTGGTCTGTATTACAAAACCAGTTCCAACCTTTCTGGCCACACCGATAAGGGCGCGTTTCAGTATCGCCCTGGCGATGTCATCAGCTTCTTCCTCGGCAATGACGATAACGGCTACTTGCTCACCACGATGTCGAGCCAGGAAGTACTCACGCCAACCATGGCAACCACCAAGCCAAGTCGCAGTATCAATATGACCCGCTTGTTGCTTTCTCTCGATAGCACACCAGAAAATCGTCAAGAGATTGTGTTAGCCAACAAGGTTCTCTCTGACCCAGCCTTCCAAGCGCAACTCAAACGCCTCGATCTCAATGTCATTGATAATGCCAAACATCAGCTCAACTTAGATTGGGTTTCGGTACAAGAAGCGGTGGAGCATCTCAATGAAAGCCAAACCTATATTGAGAAAAACTTTGCTTCGAATGAAATCATCTTTGAGCCCAAAAACGTGCGCTTTAAGAACATCATCATCAAGAAAAAGGACTGGCAAGGCCGCGCTTGTGCATTTGATATTCGTTACCAACATCATCCACGTTATCGCCCACCAATCGGTGAGGTTAACTTCACCATCACTGAAGAAAATCTGATCCAGCACCCAAGCGTGGGGGACTATTTCCAAGGCTGTTTCTTAGCGCTCAATCAAAGCGTCACCGAAGACATTATCGAACCAATTGAAAAGTTCTCAGAGTGGGAGAGCTTTGTCGGCTGCGCGGATACAGGTTGCACCCGCAATGACCTAAATGGCTTCTCGCTGGAAGATTATGATGATGAAGGCGACTGGAAATATCGCTCGGTCGCACTCAACTTCGATCCAAATACCCAACTGTTGATGGAAAAAGTGCAAGGTTTGGGACCAAATGAACACGTTAAACACCACAACCGCACTGAAATGCTGTGGTTTACCTATCCTGATTCGGTTGATAACCAAATAGCCTACCAAGGTGTGTGGCAGCAAACTCAATACCTACAAGACTCGATGAAACAATCGTGTCTTCTAATGCGCCATAACCAAGTATTGCGTTTACCTGTCGATGCCGTTAAATGCCCTACAGATATCAGCCTATACACCCAAGACGTCACTAACGAATACTTAGATATGTGGTGGGTCAACAACGATCAGGAAAACGCCGAATTAGCACAGATGAACGTGATGGTTCGCTGGTCACCCGCCCCTTCAGAAATCAACTACACCACGTGGGAATACCTGCCAGCAGGCAAAACGTGGGAGCAAGGCATTTTGTATCGTTACCAGCAAGACATCAGTCGTAATCGCGATGGCTCTGATCGTATCGAAACCCATTCTATCTCTGAGTTTGTAAAAGTAAGTGAGGACGTATAGCCATGGCTTCTAAATCTACCCTGACGCAAATCATCCAGCAGTGGCAAGCCGGCGATAAACAGGCGGAAAGTGAGTTGTACCAATTCGCTTACCTACAGCTGCGTAAAATCGCCCAACAGGAACGTGAACGCAACGCAGAGAAATACGGCACCGACAACAAGGTACTTTCAGACAGCGTAAACAGCACCACGGCGCTCATTCATGATGCTTATTTGAAAATGTCTAACTGCGACATGAGTGAGATTGAAACCAAGCGCGACTTCTTCTTAATGGCAGCCAAAGTGATGCGCCAAATCTTGATCGACAACGCTCGCGCCCACCAAGCGCAGAAGCGCCAACACATCACCTTGATGAAGGAGGAAGAAGATCGCTTCGAGCAACTCATCATCATGGATAAAGCGCTCGACAGCTTCAGTGTGCGTTATCCGCGCCAGTCTAACGCTTTGAAGCTCAAGTACTTGATGGGTATGAAAAACCAAGAGATCTGTGAACTGCTGGAATGCAGCGCCAGTTTGATTGAAAAAGACTTAAAGTTTTCACGCAGTTGGCTGCACTCAAGAATGGCGCACGCGTAACATCATGACAAAAAAATACTGGATTGCAGGCGCACTAGGTATCTGCTTGATGGCAAGCTATTGGCTTTCAGATGAACAAACGACAGCTGTCGCTGCCAATATCAAACCTGCACAAAATAGTACTGATAAGAAAGACGCCGCTCATGGTGAGCGCACTTCTTTGATTGAAGTAAAACAAGCTTTAACCTCGTCAGCACTAGAGCGGAGCAACGATCTCGCCTTTGAAAAAGCTCTCGAATCAACCTTGTCAGAGCATCCTGAACAGGTTCCAGATGCTTTTGGATCATCGGTGGTCAATTACTCCGGAAGTCTGACTCAAACCTACGTTAGCAACAACCCAAACCATGATTCGACAGACAACGGCAAACCGATCATTAACCTTGCGGTGGAACAGCAGCTTCAAACCATCATCTTTGGTTGGGAGCTAACACAGAACAACCCGATCAACTATTCGCTGGGGTTAGAGCAGCTGTTTGAAGATCCAGAAGGCGACCTTCTCACCACCCGAATTTGGTTGGAAAACGCCAATGGGTTAAGTGTCCTTAATCAAGGACAAATCATGCTGCAAGGCGCACCAAAGTCCTTCAACCAAACGACCTATCTGGCTGTATCGGCTCGTGATGACCACCATGGGACAGAAGACCATGCTTGGGTAACAACACGCTTTGAGCTACCAGCAGTAATCGAAGAACAAAATGATACCGAGCACCCTCTCATTGATGGCATTGTGTATCGCCTGGAAACCACAAACTTACTTGGTGGGAAAAAATACGCCTATGAAGTGGTGTACTGTGAGGCATTCAAATTTGTCGAAGAAGAAGTCTTCTATGCGGCTGCCAACAACAAAACCCATTGCCCTGAAGAGCATGAATTAAAGAAAGTCGGTCAGTATCAGATCAGCGATGAATCATTAATAGTGCAAACAAGCGACTCACAACAAATCTGGACCACCAAAAAGGTCTACACCTCACGCGTACACAAAGAAACCGAAAACTACTTCATCACCGTTTTCGACAATAATCGCTTCGAAAGCTACACCATGCAGAAGAACAAACGATCAATGGAAGAGCGTTTGAACGTCAATACAGGAGAGAAGCTGTATCAATCCGCCCGATTTGATCTGCTCATTCCGACTGCCGGTGGTTACCGCCATGCGCTTGCTGGTAACTATATTTTTGACCGACGCTTCGCTCAAGGTAATGAGTATTACGACGGTTTCGACTCAGATCTCAACATAGTCGCGTCTAATAGCGACTTATTTGCTCATGAATTCTGTCAGTTTTGGGACACCTCAATCATCGCTGGTGAAGGGATGTTTAGCGATGTAATTTCATACTCCAACAATACCTATTGCGCGACTGCTCCTAAACCGTCGGCATACGCTTATGTCTATTTCAACAATGACTACCATGCCAATGACGTTTTTCTTCAGGGTGAAGCTTACAGCTACATCTTGCGCCCACTTCCTCAATACGCCAATAGCGTAGAGGAGTTGAAAATGAATATGATTTATTACGACCCTATTGGTTCAAAAACCAATCACAAATGAGTAAAAGGTCAAAATAAGTATCTGTATTAAATAGCAACCACCTCAAGCCGCTATTCACACCACTAATCAACGCCACAAAAAAATATTCAAAGTTTTTTTACGGTTTTTTTGCGGCTTTTCGTGTCTTGAAGCCGCTTCCAAAACCGATCCAAAATGCGCTGCTTTTTCAATCTCACTAGTGAGATTGAAAGATAAAACGATAAAACGCGACTTTCTCATTCGGAAACGAAACAAGGATTAAAACAATGAATAAGGTGAGTTTACTAGCAGCGTCAGTGGCTATCGCGCTAGCAGGTTGTGGTGGTTCAGATGGTGGTTCAAAACCTGTTGAAGCTCGTGGCATTGTAATTACCGCAATTGATGGTTACCTACACAACGCAGAAATTTGGGTTGATAAAGATGGTAACCTTGCAAACGGCTGTGAGCTCAATACAGAGATCGTGACTAACGAAGACGGTAAAGCAACAATCAGCAAAGCCGACTTTGCTGGTATGAACGTATGTATCAAAGCGGTTGCTGGTAAAACCATCGATAACGATCGTGGCCTGGTAACTAAAGGGTTTGACCTAGCTTCTCCAGCAAGTGAAGACAACAACATTATTGTTAACCCAATGACCAATATGGTTGTTGAGCAAATGAGCGCGAACAGCGAACTGACACAAGAGCAGGCTGAAGAAGCGGTTGTAGCTTCAATCTCCACGTCAATTACTGGCGCAGACTCTGCGATGATTTTTGGTGACTACCTTGCAAGCTCATCGAATGAAGCAAAAGCACTAAAAGTTATCGGTGAAACACTGGTTGACAATAATAAGTTAGATGTAGAAATGCAACTAGCCATTTCAACTGAAGTAGCAACCGAAGCAAACAAAATCCTTGAAAGCACGCCTGAAGACCTAAATAACTATGCACCCGTTGTAGACATAACAGATGGTGTCGTTACAGTTAAACCAAACAGTCGCCCAGTTGCAAGCACGATAGCTCCAGTTGAGATGATCTTCGGTGACGCATGGCAGACTATCGACGTGACGGACAAGTTCAGCGACGTAGATGGCGATAAGCTAACCTACAGCATGATCGAGCTAAAAGGTAACAGCAACGGTCTTCGCATTGATGCGAACACAGGCGTGATCTCTGGCACTCCTAGCAAAGCGGGCCAATTCCTATACCAAGTGTTCGCAGAAGATGAACACGGCTCACTGTCATACCCTACTAACTTACAAGTAACCATCACCACACCAAACTCAGCGCCAACGGTTGAGCAAAGTGTTGAATCAATCCTGAAAGACACCTTTGCTGAAGAGCGCTTCACCCAAGGTCAAGAGATCGTCGGCGCTGTGTACGATGTGACTGGCCTATTTAAAGACGCAGATGGTGACAAATTAACCTATGGCGTTGCTGGTGCGCCAGCGGGCGTTAACGTTACGCTAACGGCAGATGAGCTGATGATCACGGGTACCCCTTCCACATCCGGCAGCTTCACCATCACGCTTTCAGCAACCGACGGAGTTCACGAGCAAGCGGCTGAAACCACGATCACCCTGACCGTTGAAGAAGCAAAAGTACCAAGCTTCGGCTTTAATGAAGCCAAACGGATCACGCTAGAAAGTGAAATCAAAACCAAACTGGGTGAGTTGACGCAAAACCAACCAATCACACCAGTAACGCTTGAGACCACACTGAAAGACATCTTCCCTGCGCAAAACATCAACATCCCAGTTGAATACTTTGCGGGTATGAACACATCCAACAGCGATCACCAAACTTCAATTGATGGTATCCGTGTGGATGTCACTGACGAAGGTGTTTTATCGCTAAGTGGTACACCAACACAAGCAAGCGAGAACGGCGTGTTCTACATCGCAGCTGGTATCTACGTAGACCAAGCGGATGAAGTGGTTTCATCAATGGAGCAAGTTAAGCTTCCAGTGGTGAAAGCCGATGAAACGCAGCCATCAAATACCCTAACAAGCTTCCTTGTTAACGGTAAACTGCCTGAATATGTCGCGAGTATGAACGAAGCTCTGTTCAATTCGGACGGTGGTGTTGAAATGTTCGCTGGTGATTACTCATACAACGACGAAGAAACCACGATTGAGGGCAACAAAATCGTTCATACCGAAGGCTACGATGAATTTCTATACATCGGTAGCAACAACAACTTAGCTGTTGCTTATGTTGCTACAGGAGATCAGGATCTGGTTATTTGGTCTCATGATAACATCGACCACGCTGCACCTGCACAGGCCGTTCCTGACAGGCTAAAATCAGGGGTGTGGATTTCACTAATGGACGACGCTGGCTCTGCTAGCCCTGAGATGATGTCGCTCACATTAGATATCGGTAACAAAACATGGGATGATGGCTCTCTAAGCATCACTTACACTGAAGGGAACAAAATCTTCTACACATTCGAATCTTACGACGGAGTATTCGAAGAAACTTGTAAAGTGTTATCAAGTGATGAGAAATTAATTGCGATGAGTTGCCAATGGATGCACGATGGTGGAGACGGTCTGAAGACGAATTACCGCCTCTTCACACAGGATCAAGCTTTGGCTTCAGAATTACTCAACCCTTAGTGATATGAAGGCGATACGCCTTTTTAACTGAGTTAAACTATCGTTCTTAAAGAGCTCGCCATGCGAGCTCTTTTTATATCAACTTAACTAAAGACGATCACTTCACACACATCACATTCAACAGTGATGTGCCCGTTAGTTGATTCGGCTCTCGATCCGCAAACAACCCTTTTCTATCTTTGCCCCAGTAAGGCAGTTGCATCGGCCAGCGGTTTTTCTCCATGACGCCAGATTGACGCAGTGCTTTAAATTCACCAACCGTCGCAAGCGTCATCCCCATCACTTGGCACACTTTCTCCGACGTCGAGTAATCTAAACGATTCCACGGTTTACCATGCTCCATGTAAAACTGGTTTTGGTTGTCTGAGAAATAAGGCACGGCATACGTCACCCCTTGCCATTGTGTTTCTAAGCGCAGTTCAACATTGTTGCTGTTTATGGCTGACTTGGTCGCACTTTGGGCAACTGCCGCCGATTTCGCTTTAAATGCATCGGTATCAGGACGAGTTACCGATGCTCTCGGTTTAGGGGCGACTTCAGGCTTTTTTGCAACTGGCTTGGGGGCGGGTTTGGTCTGTTTCTGGGCTTTCGCACCCGACTTGTTGACGACTCGAATAAAAGCGTCTTTATAATCCGGCAAGGTTTTCACGCGATGTAAATCTTCCTTTGCCTCAGAAAAATCTAAATACGGTCCAATCAAACAGCGATAGTCATTATTTTCTCGCTTCATCCACACATCAGTCGTGATCTTGCTGTAAATCGGTTTGGCATTAGCAAGCGGCATCGGCTTAGGCAGCAAACCACACTGGATCCAGAAAAAATCATTGCCTCCCTGCGGCACTTTTTTTCCCCATAACCCTTTACCAATCGGACAAGATTGCTCAAGCACTGGCAATTCTTTATGACTGGCTTGTGATGCATCACAGAGCACGTCATTGGCCAATGCTGGCGCAGAAAACTGGCCGCACACAAGTAGCAGCCCTAAGCTCAGACTGAATTGAACAATACGAGGTGAGTGGTGTGCCTTCTTCATTTTCATACGCTTCACTCTAAACAGATAAGATGCAAAATTACTAGGGTATACAAAGTAGTAAGCAAAAAAAGAGCCGGATTTTTATCCGGCTCTCAGTTTAGGAAATAATCAACGCGATAAGCAATGACTTGGTTGGCTTTTCTTAACCTTTATACAGTTTTGGGTTAAACACATCACGTAGCCAGTCACCTAATAAGTTGATAACCAACACTAAAGTAACCAGAACAATACCCGGGAATGCAGTGATCCACCATGCACCGGAGAAGATGTAGTTAAAGCCGATGCTGATCAACGCACCTAATGACGGCTGATCGACAGGAAGACCCAAGCCGAGGAACGACAGCGCCGCTTCCGACATGATCGCGTTGGCAACCTGTACGGTCGAGATAACCAAGATTGGCGATAGACAGTTCGGCAAAATATGGCGGAACATGATACGCGGTGCTTTAAAGCCCATCACACGTGCTGCCTCTACGTATTCTTTTTTCTTCTCTGCCAATACCGAGGCACGAATCGTACGCGCATATTGCGGCCATTCTGCCACACCAATGATCACCACCAGCATAACGACAGCATATTGGCTGTAGAAATCACTGCCAAAGCTGGCTTTGAAGATGGCCGATACAATGATCGCCACCATCATGGTCGAGAACGACAGCTGCACATCCGCAAAACGCATCAAGAAACTATCAATACGACCACCGAAATAACCCGCAGACAGGCCAATGATGATACCCAGAATCAGCTGCAGACCTACCGCTAAAAAGCCGATAGTCAGTGATAAACGCGAGCCATATAGAATGGTCGATAAAATATCACGACCTTGCTCATCGGTGCCGAGCAAGAAACGCTCTTCTCCTCCCTCCATCCATGATGGTGGGAGCTCAGAATCCATGATGTCGATAGACGTTAGGTCATATGGGTCTGTCGGTGCCAAAATTGGGGCGGCCAACGCCAATACCAGGAACATCATAAACACCGTAAAACTGGCCATCGCCACTTTGTCGCGTTTGAAGTAATACAAGAAGTCCGAGTTTTTAAAACGCTCCCACGCGGACGGTGCGGATTCAGGAACGGCCGTTACATTTGATTGGCTCATGATTAAGCTCCTTTTCCAGTTAGATTCACAGTTGGGTTGATGATGCCGTACAGCAAGTCAACGATGGTATTGGTTACCACGAAGATCAGACCAACAAAGATAACGTAGGCAGTGATCAACGGTGTATCGACACGGTTGATTGCCTCAAGGAAAAGGAAACCCGTACCCGGCCATTGGAACACGGTTTCAGTAAGAATGGTGTAAGCCACCATAGTACCAATCTGCACGCCACCGACCGTCAGTACTGGTAGCATGGTGTTTTTAAGTGCATGTTGGTAATAAATTTTATTTAAGTTCAAACCTTTTGCTTTAGCGAACTTGATGTATTCCGAGCTGAGTACTTCCAGCATTTCAGATCGAACCAAGCGGATAAACAGCGGTAGCATGATAGACGCTAGTGCCACACACGGCAGAATTAAGTGTTTGAGACCATCAATGGTGAAGAAGCCGGATTCCCAGCCGAAGACATTTGCGGTTTCTCCTCGCCCGTAGGACGGTAGCCAGCCCAGCTCAATGGAGAAGACGTACATCAGCATGATCGCGGTTAAAAACACCGGGATCGAGATACCAACACTACTCATCGCCATGACAAATTTGGTAAAAATGCTCTTCGGATGAATTGCGGAATACACCCCAAGAGGAATCGAGAGAAGAATAATAATGAGCGTCGCACCAAACACGAGCTCAAGCGTTGCGACCAGCTTATCGAGGATCACCTCAACCGCAGGTCGTTTGAAAAAGTAAGATGTACCTAAGTCACCTTGTAGCGCATTGCCCACAAAGCGAGTGTACTTTGTGATAAAGGGATCGTTCAGGCCCAGTTCGTCACGCAGCGCTTGACGCTCCGCTTCTGAAACCGATTGACCTACAAGCTCACGCAGCGGGTCACCCAGGTTATCCTGAATGGCAAACGCCACCAAACTGATCACAAACATCACTATCAGTGCCTGAAACAGGCGCTTGACCAGAAACGAAAACATTCCTTGCCCCTTAACTATCCATAGATCTCTATTCAGAGAGAAAATTCAGTCTAAAAAAAACTCAGTCCGACTGAAACAAAACTGAGCCGAGTGCTTTAAGTTGAGGAGGGACATCATCCCTCCCTCCTCAAAAGCGACCAACCGTGATTACTCAACCACTAGGTCACCGAAGTAAGGCATTACCATTGGGTTCACGATGTCTGCGGCTTTCACGTTAGACTTTGCGCCCCATGCTTCACTTTGCCAGTGTAGCGGTACGAATGCTGCGTCGTTGTATAGCGTCGCTTCTACACCTTTCAGCATTGCTGCACGTTTCGCTGGATCCGTTTCTACGTTCGCTGCTTCAACCACTTTGTCCATTTCTGGGTTTGAGTAGTAACCACAGTTGTACTGACCACGACCCGTTTCTTCGTTACGAGTCATAGTTAGGAACTCGTTGAAGTTCGCCGAATCTTCCGTATCTGAGTGCCAACCGATCATCAGCATGTCTGCTGCACATTTGTCGAACTCTGGCCAGTATTGCGCTTTTGGCATCGTCTTCAGATCAACCTTGATGCCGATCTTAGACAGCATTGCCGCCGCCGCTTGCGCTACTTTCGCATCGTTCACGTAACGGTTGTTTGGCGCGATCATCGTTAGCGTTAGGCCATCTTCGTAGCCCGCTTCTTTCATCAGTTCTTTCGCTTTCTTCAGATCGTAGCGAGGAACCAACTTGTCATCGTGACCCACGTAACCTGCTGGGCTTTGCTGACCAGCTGCCGTTGCGAAGCCTTTCATGATTTTCTTCACGATGCCTTCGTTATTGATTGCGTGAACAATCGCTTGGCGAACGCGAACGTCTTTCAGTGCTTCGTTGCTGTTTTGGTTTAGTTGGAACGTGATGATACGCGTACCAGGTAGCGTTACTAGGTCGATGCCGTCTGCATCTTTCACACGTTTGTGATCGTTTGGCGCAACAGGGTGAATCATGTCAACGCCGCCAGAAAGTAGTGCAGCTACACGAGTTGCGTCTTCTTTGATTGGTACAAGCGTTAGCTTATCAACGTTACCTTTCGACTCTTTGTCCCAGTAATCTTTAAAGCGTTCGAATTCCACTTTTACGCCCTGTTCACGTGAAGTCACAATGAATGGACCCGTGCCAGATACGTTAGTCGATGCAAATGAGTTACCGTGCTTCACTAGCTCAGACTTGTCTTTGCCGTCTTCTGTCTTACCAGAGTAGAACTTGCTGTCCATTGGGAAGATGTAAGTCGCCGTTTGCAGCACAAGTGGGTAAGGACCTTTAGTCACGAGATCCACTGTGTAGTCGTCAACCTTCACGATTTTTTCGTACGGGTCGAAGATCGCTTTGAAATCTGGAGAGCTTTGTAGACGTTCGAAAGTCCATACTACGTCGTCCGCCGTCATGTCGTTCCCAGAGTGGAAATTAACACCTTGGCGTAGCTTGAAACGTACCGTTGTATCGTTCACACGTTCCCAGCTTTCAGCTAGACGAGGTTCAAAGTCCATGTCTTGTGTGAAACGAACTAGTGGATCAAATACCATGTGTGACATTTGCAGCGTACCGCCTGATAGCTGCTCATGCGGGTCTAGCGATACTGGGTCAGCGGCGTAGCCAACTTTGATATCTGCTGCCAATGCGTTAAAGCTTAGGCCCGCTGCCATTAGCGCCACTGCTAATTTGCTTTTCATGGTTTTCATTTGCATAACTCCTTCATGCGGGAATTCGAATCCCTTGTTGTGTTTGCGTCTTTGTTATGACTAAGGTTTGTTGACCTTGATGGTCAGCCAAGCGAAAAACTTGGTTTATGCCGTTTTGATTTCTTCTCTCAAGCCTGTGAATTCAGGCATCAGAGAAATCAGTTTCTTGCTGTATTCATGCTGAGGAGCGGTAAATAGCTGCTCAGTTGGCGCCACTTCCAGTAGCGTACCCATCTGCATCACACCCACTCGGTCACACATTTGGCGAATAACCGGCAAATCGTGGCTGATAAACAGCATGGTGAGGTTCAGTTCACTTTGCAGATCTTTTAGCAAGTTCAGAATTTGTGCCTGTACCGATACATCCAACGCTGATGTCGGTTCGTCACAAATCAGTAGTCGAGGACGGGTCGCCAGTGCACGCGCAATAGAAATACGCTGACGCTGACCGCCGGAGAATTCATGAGGGTATTTCACGCCCGCCATTTTGCCCAAACCTACGTGATCAAGTAAGTCATTCACAATCTGACGCGTTTCCGCTTCATTCTTGGTGAGTTTATGGAAACGAATTGGCTCCGCGATGATGTCAAAAATCTTCATACGCGGGTTCATTGACGTGTATGGGTTTTGGAACACCATCTGCATTTGACGACGCAGTGGACGACGCTCTTTTTCTGATTTCAGCGCTGTTAGGTCAATGCCTTCAAAGCTGACTTGCCCTGAGTTTGGTTCATACAGGCCAGCAATCACGCGTGCGATGGTTGATTTACCTGAGCCAGATTCACCCACCAAGCCAAACGTCTCGCCTTCGTGCACTTCAAAGCTGACATTGTTCGAGGCCTGCACGTATTCACGGCGGCTTTCAAACAACGAATCTTTGGTCACGAATCGCAAATTCACGTTCTTCACGTCCAATAGAGGACCTGTGTACTCACGTTGGTCTTGGCTTTGGCCGAGCCAATGATTTTTAATGTCTAGTGGCTCCATCTCTGTCGCATCTTCGATGTAACTTACCAATGGGAAGCGATCGAGTTTTGCGTCAGAGCGAGGAACGGCAGAGATCAAACTACGTGTGTATGGGTGGTCCGGATCGCCTAGCACTTTTGCCGTTGGGCCAAACTCGACCAAATCGCCACGGTACATTACTGCAACACGGTCAGTGACGTTAGACACCACACCCATGTCGTGTGTGACCAACATACAGCCTACATTATTCTTGAGACACAACTCACGAATAAGGTTTAGGATCTGGTCTTGGATAGACACGTCGAGTGCTGTCGTTGGCTCATCGGCGATGATCAGATCAGGTTCACCGGCCAGCGCGATAGCAATAACGACACGCTGGCGCATACCACCTGAGAACTGGTGAGGGTACTGTTTTAGGCGGTTTTCGGGTTGGGGAATCCCAACTTGCTGCATCAGAGACAACGCACGTTGGTATGCCTCTTCATCCGACACTTTCATGTTGGCGTGGATGGTCTCTTTTAGCTGCTGCTCAACCGTAAATAGAGGATTAAGAGAGGTCATTGGGTCTTGGAAAATGAAACCAATCTTCGAGCCACGAACCTTGCGCATCGCCTCTGGGGACAGCCCAGAAATAATTTCGCCATCAAGGTACACATCACCACTCGCAATGCGACCTGGAGGGCTTAGCAAATCAATAACGGCGTTACCAACGGTGGATTTACCCGCACCTGACTCGCCAACCACTCCCACTATCTCACCCCTTTCAATATTAAAAGAGAGTGACTTCACCGCAGCATGGACACCGTGGCGTGATGGGTACTCAATACGAAGGTTTTTCACCTCTAATAGTGACATTTCAGACCTCTACTGCCTTGTCTGTGGTATCAAATCGCGCGACCTAGCGCCATTTATAACCTGAATGAATCCGTTCAAATTCAGAATAATACTCTGAAATTTTAATGCGGTGACAATTTGTCAAAGATCACACAAAAAAGCAACAATTAAAGTATATTCCGCCGAAAAAACATTAATTACACGCACAATAAACGAATAGAAATGCATTAACAAGTATTTAACCACTTTAATTATGCACTATTTTTGTGCGTCAATAACCATAATAAACAGAAATATGCTCCAAATTTAAACACAGCCTCTCATCCAATAGTATCCATACTATTCACAAGGATAAATTGACATTTGATAAACAAGATTCTGTTTAATGGCGATTTATTCGACACAAAATGTTACTAGCAAAATAGTCCGTACCAAAAAAAGCTAAAGGTCATGCGTGTGGCATGAACCTAAAACGTGAACACATCAGCAAAACAAATGAAATCGTTCACCCACCTCAAGTTATGCGTTTTTTATGCGGTTTAGTGATTACCCTCAAAAGCGCTCACTCTAAACATTCACCATAAATCACACCGTTCTTGCGTAAAGCAGACGAATAGAGAGACTGATTTCGCGCTTTACGCTGTTATTTTGATTGGGATAAGGGATAATCAAGGTCTAATCTCGAGTTGTGAATGAAGGAGCCCCTGTGCTTAAAGCGATTTTTTTTGATATGGACGAAACCTTATGTGGCACTTCTCAAGCCGACAAAGTCGCTGGACAAAAGTTTTCCGCTTGGATCCAAAAAACTTACCCACAGATCATTGATTCCGAAGCCTTTGTACAACGCTACTTACAAGGCGTATATAAAAAGCTAAATAACGAATTTCCTCACCTTGTTTCGTTACTGCCGGATGAAAATGCGTTCCGCTGTGGTCTGATCCAAACCGTTCTGGCAGAACATGGTATTCATATCGACACTGCACAAGCTCAACAGGCTCAACACTATTTTGATGCAGCTCGTATGGGGGCATTTACCTTCTTGCCGGGTGTGAAGGAAATGCTGATCAATCTTCGCCAGCACTACAAACTCGTGGTGATCACTAATGGACCTACCTTCTCCCAGTATCCGAAACTAAAAGCAACTCAAATGAGTGAATGGGTAGACTACATTATCGTCGGTGGTGAAGAGCCAGAAGAGAAGCCTGCTGCAAGCATCTTCCATAAAGCACTTAACCTTGTTGATGCGAAGCCAGAAGAAGCGCTCCATATCGGTGACTCTCTACCAGCAGACATCGCTGGCGCCAACAATATGGGTATTCTAAGCGTATGGGTTAACGCAACAGACTCGATAAACCCAACCGATATCAAGCCGAACTATGAAGTGAAAGAAACGGTTGAGTTAAACGAGATCCTAAAAACCCTTGCTCAATAACAAGCTAGATTAAAGAAACACAAAACCCTAGCCACCGCGCTGGGGTTTCTTTTGTCAGCTCGAAAAGCATTTAGATCATAGTTGGTCAAAAGCGCCTAGAGCTGCACATTTCTGGGAAGCTTGAAATTAAGTGCCCATTTTTGAAGATGACAAATGCCAAAAAGCCCCAGTCTTTCGACTGGGGCTTCAAATTGTAATCGGTAAAAAAGGATTCGACACGTCCGAGTTTCGGCGACAGGGCACCCTGCGGGCTGGCGCTCCACCAGGCTGGCGCTCCAGCCAACGCCCCTATGATCCCAAACATTCTAAATTTCAAATGTAAAAAAGCCCCAGTCATTCGACTGAGGCTTTAAATCGTAGTCGGTGAAGAGCCATATTCTAACTTCAGGCGAACCCCACTTGGGTTCAAATCCATGGATACATTGCCGACTAATGCAGTCCAAGCGATGTAATAAGCTCTAAAACGACGAAAGCCTGCTAAAAAGCAGGCTTTCTAATGATGGTCGGTGAAGAGGGATTCGAACCCCCGACCCTCTGGTCCCAAACCAGATGCGCTACCAAGCTGCGCTATTCACCGACTTGTGTTTCGTTTGATTATCTCAAATCCAACAGGACACTTCAACTAAAGAAGTCACCTTAAAATAATGGGGTGGCTAACGGGATTTGAACCCGCGACAACCGGAATCACAATCCGGGACTCTACCAACTGAGCTATAGCCACCATCAAATTTGTTTTGTTTACCGCTTTAGTATAGCCATAAACTAAATAGTGGTCGGTGAAGAGGGATTCGAACCCCCGACCCTCTGGTCCCAAACCAGATGCGCTACCAAGCTGCGCTATTCACCGACTTGTGTTTCGTTTGATTATCTCAAATCCAACAGGACACTTCAACTAAAGAAGTCACCTTAAAATAATGGGGTGGCTAACGGGATTTGAACCCGCGACAACCGGAATCACAATCCGGGACTCTACCAACTGAGCTATAGCCACCACTGAAATTTTTACCGATAACCTTTTGGCGAATGGTACGCCCGAAAGGATTCGAACCTTCGACCTTTGGCTCCGGAGGCCAACGCTCTATCCAACTGAGCTACGGGCGCATGCCCTATCGGCGGAGAGGAATAATACGGATATCACCCTATGGCGTCTAGTACTTTTTTTACTTTTTTTATCGTTTGGTCTCTTTTTCGACAGTTAGCCACCTGACAACTGGCTTTTTGGTGTGATTCACGCCCTGTCGTGGATAACTTGTGGTTTATTGCAACAACTTATCGGGATATAATCACCCATTATTTACATTGATTTAACAGCTGCGACGTTGTTGTTTAATCAATTTACGCCTCTCGAGAAAATTTTTACGAATATTTTTCGAACTGGTCTCAATACTCTAACTATATAAATAGGTAAGTCACTTACCTCGGGAATGTGAAGTGGGTTTAATGGATATGTCTCGACGAATGATTAGCGTTTTGTTCGCTGCCTTAACTTTTTCTACGGCAGCTTTAGCTTCTGACATCAGCCAAACTGAATACGATGCGATCGCAGAGCGCATCAAACCTGTCGGTGATGTGTATCTAGCTGGTGCAGAGCCTGTAAAAGCAGAGCCAACAGGACCACGCGATGGCGCTTCTGTTTACGGCACGTTCTGTATTGCTTGTCACGCTTCTGGTGTGAGTGGCGCACCAAAAACTGGCGATGCTGCTGATTGGGCTCCACGTATTGCTCAAGGCAAAGATGTAATGACCGATCACGCGATTCAAGGCTTCAACGCAATGCCAGCAAAAGGCTCCTGTATGGACTGTTCTGATGATGAAATCATTGCAGCCATCGACCACATGATCAAAGACCTATAAACCATCATTTAGAAATGAGAAAGGCTTGCCAAATGGCAAGCCTTTTTGTTTTGTGCCGTCATCGACGATAACGCTATTTCTTAAACATTGAACGTAAATTGGCGATATGTGCTTGTCCTTTCGCCATGCGCTCTTCTTGGGAGACTGGCTTTTTGTTGATTTCCCATTCCACATCATCAAATGGTAACTCATCCAAAAAACGGCTTTGGGTCGGTTTAATCAATTCACCAAACTGTCGACGCTCTTTACACATCGTAAAAGTCAGCTCGCGCTGCGCACGTGTAATACCGACGTACATCAAGCGACGCTCTTCTTCGACGTTGTCTTCATCAATACTGGTTTGGTGCGGCAATATCCCTTCTTCCGAACCGATCAAGTATACAAACGGGAACTCTAGACCTTTTGATGCATGAAGCGTCATTAGCTGCACCGCGTCGCTGTCTTCATCTTCCTCACCACGCTCCATCATGTCGCGTAGAGTTAACCGCTGAACCACTTCTTTTAGCGTTTTTTCTTCCTGATCGTAGTTATCCCCCTCGAGGTCCGACACGATCCAAGAGTAAAGCTCCGATACGTTCTTCATTCGCATCTCCGCCGCTTTTGGGCTGGCAGAAGTTTCATACAACCAGTCTTCGTAGTGAATATCTCGAACCAGCGAACGCACGGCTTCAACGGTGTCACCTCGCTCAGCTTGATCAGCGATCGCTACTAACCAGTGAGTAAAGCGGCGCAGGTTTTCCAATCCACGACCAGTAAGGTGCTGCTCAAGCCCCATTTCAAAACTGACTTCAAACAGACTCTTACCGCGCATGTTGGCGTAACTGCCTAGTTTTTCTAAAGTAACAGGGCCAATTTCACGTCTAGGTGTGTTCACAATACGTAGAAAGGCATTGTCATCATCAGGGTTCACCAGTACTCGCAGATAAGCCATGATATCTTTGATTTCTGAACGGGCAAAGAAAGACGTACCACCAGACAGCTTGTATGGCACTCGGTTCTGCATCAGTGACTTTTCAATCAAACGTGACTGATGATTCCCTCGGTATAACACCGCGTAATTTTTATACTCAGTACGATTCAGGAATCGGTGTGCAATCAACTCTCCGGTGACACGCTCGGCTTCATGCTCTTCATTTTTCGCCAATAGTACCTTGAGTTTTTCACCGTCTGGAATTTCTGAGAACAGAGATTTTTCATATACGTGTGGGTTATTGGCGATCAAGATATTTGCCGCACGCAAAATACGGCTCGTCGAGCGATAGTTCTGCTCTAGCTTAATCAAACGCAGATTTGGGTAATCTTCACCAAGCAGCACCAAATTTTGCGGCTTCGCCCCACGCCACGAGTAGATAGACTGGTCATCATCACCAACGACAGTCAAGCGCCCTCGCTCACCCACAATCAATCTTACCAATTCATACTGACTGGTATTAGTATCTTGGTATTCATCCACCAACAGGTAGCGAATACGACTCTGCCAACGCTGGCGCACTTCTTCATGATTTCGCAGCAATAATACTGGCATCAGTATCAAGTCATCAAAGTCGAGCGCGTTATAAGCCTTCATCTGCTTTTGGTACATCTCAAAGCAGAAAGCAAATAACTGTTGCTGCTCACCTTTTGCCTGCGCTTTAGCTTGCTCTGGCGACAACATGTCGTTCTTCCAATTAGAAATACAGCTTAGCAATTGACGTAACAAGTCTTTGTCTCCATCCAACTGCTTTTCTGTCAGTTCTTTTAGCAATGCTAACTGGTCTTGGTCATCAAATAACGAGAAACCGGACTTTAGCCCAAGCGCTTTGTATTCACGCTTGATGATATTAAGACCTAAAGTGTGAAAGGTCGAAACCATTAACCCTTTCGCTTCCGCTTTACCTAATGTTTGACCAACACGCTCTTTCATCTCACGCGCGGCTTTGTTGGTAAAGGTGACTGCTGCGATATTACGAGCCTTGTAACCACACTGCTGAACCAAATAAGCGATTTTATTGGTAATTACACGAGTTTTACCCGAACCAGCCCCTGCAAGTACCAAGCATGGGCCTGATACGTACTTAACGGCTTCGTCTTGTCTAGGGTTCAGCTTCATAACAATTCTCTGTGGGTGGAAATAGTGGTGCCTATGATAAAGGGGCGATCGTATGAAATCTACGGTCATTTTCACGTAAAGTTTACGCTGACATTTGCAACACTCTGTTGTATTTCCAACTAGGAATCAAGCTATAATGAATGAACGTTCATTCATTTGGTGATGGGGTTATGACCAATAACACTACTGGCGATAAATACGAGCAAATCATTGCTGCCGCAGAACGTTTGATTGCGGAATCAGGCTTTCACGGCCTTTCTATGCACAAGCTTGCGGCTGAGGCTGGTGTTGCGGCAGGTACAATTTATCGTTATTTCTCAGATAAAGAACATCTTTTAGAGGAAGTTCGCCTTAACGTAACCAAACGTATTGCGAACGCTGTTCAGGCAGATGTTCATGACAACATGGCCTTGAAAGAACGTTACTGTACTATGTGGCTCAATATTTGGCGCTTAGCTGGTTCAAATTCAGACATAATAAGCAGTCGTGTCCAATATGAATCATTACCCTGTGCAAATCGTAAAAATACACGGAAACTTGAACGACAAATGTTTGCCCAAGTAAATCGCCTTTTTGATCAAGGCAAAGCCGAGGGTGTTTTCAAACCCCTCGATAACGAAATTCTTTCAGGGTTAAGTTTTGAAGCTTGTGTCGCACTTGCTAGAAAACATGCTTTGGGGTTTTATCAATTGGATGACGATGCGTTGGAAGCAACCATTGAGGCCAGTTGGGATGCAATTATTAAACACTAACTTGGAGTTCTTATAAGAATGAAAAAGTGGACTTTCTTTATGTTACTTATCGCAATTCTCCTATTTGGGAGCGTGATAGGTTTCAACTTATTCAAGCAACAGAAAATTGCTGAATACATGGCGAATCGTCCGGAGCCAGAGTTTCCTGTAACGGTCACGGAAGTAAAAGCGGTAGACTGGATACCGGTGATTGAAGCAATTGGCTTTATCGAACCAAACCAAGGGGTTACGATTGCTAACGAAACCAGTGGTGTGATTGATAAAATCACTTTCCATTCAGGCACACAAGTTGAAGAAGGCCAACCTTTGGTTCATCTAGACTCTGATGTGGAAAAGGCAAACCTAAAAAGCATTCAAGCAAAACTACCTGCTGCTCAAGCGAAATACAAACGCTACCAAGGCCTCTTCAAAAAAGGCTCTATCTCTAAAGAAGCGTACGATGAAGCGGAAGCAAATTACTTCTCACTTAAAGCGGATATCGAAAGTCTAAAAGCGACCATCGACCGTCGTGAAATCAAAGCTCCTTTTGCTGGTGTCGTTGGTATTCGTAATGTTTACCTTGGTCAGTATCTACAAACAGGCACTGATATTGTACGACTAGAAGATACAAGCGTAATGCGTCTGCGTTTTACCGTACCTCAAACTGATATCTCTCGTATCACACTAGGCCAAGAGGTAGATATCTTTGTTGATGCTTATCCGGATAAGTCTTTCAAAGGGTCAATTTCAGCAATCGAACCGGCGGTTAACGTACAGAGTGGTCTAATCCAAGTTCAAGCAGACATTCCAAACAGTGATGGTAAGCTTCGTAGTGGCATGTTTGCGCGAGCAAATATCATTTTGCCGAAGTTAGAGAACCAAGTAACACTGCAACAAACTGCGATCACCTTTACCTTGTACGGTGATAACGTATACATCGTGACGGACGAAAATGGCGAAAAACGCGTTAAGCAACATGTTGTCAAAGTAGGTGAACGTACCAAAGACATCGCGCATATCTTAAACGGTGTAAAACCAGGAGATGTGGTAGTGACATCAGGTCAAATCCGTTTGAGCAATCACGCTAAAGTAAGCATCGTTGAAGATGATGCCCTTACCCTACCTACAGTAACACCAATGCTTTAATTGGAGGCATCATGCGCTTTACTGATGTTTTTATTAAACGTCCAGTTCTGGCGGTATCGATCAGTTTTTTGATTGCGTTGCTTGGTTTACAAGCTGTGTTCAAAATGCAGGTTCGCGAATACCCTGAAATGACAAATACGGTGGTTACCGTCACCACCAGTTATTACGGTGCAAGTGCTAACTTGATCCAAGGATTTATTACTCAGCCCTTGGAGCAAGCTGTTGCTCAAGCCGATAATATCGATTACATGACTTCATCTTCAGTTTTAGGTACTTCAACCATTACCGTTAACATGAAGCTGAACACGGACCCAAATGCAGCGTTGGCTGACATTTTGGCGAAAACAAACTCCGTACGATCTCAGCTTCCTAAAGAAGCGGAAGACCCTACCGTTACCATGTCGACTGGTTCAACAACTGCAGTACTGTATATTGGTTTCACCAGTGATGAGTTGTCTTCAAGCCAGATCACCGACTACCTTGAACGTGTAATCAACCCGCAACTGTTCACGGTAAACGGTGTATCAAAAGTCGACCTTTACGGTGGCATGAAATACGCACTTCGCGTATGGCTAGATCCGGCGAAAATGGGGGCTCTTAAGCTGGCTGCGACGGATGTAATGGGCGTTCTGAACGCAAACAACTACCAGTCGGCAACTGGCCAAGCAACGGGTGAATTCGTTCTTTATAACGGTAGCGCGGATACTCAGGTATCTAACGTTGCTGAACTTGAAGCGCTAGTTGTGAAGACAGGCGACGGTGACGTGATACGCCTTGGTGATATTGCCAAAGTCTCGTTAGCAAAGAGTCACGATGTTTACCGCGCTAGTGCAAACGGCAAGGAAGCTGTGGTTGCAGCAATCAATGCGGCACCAAGTGCAAACCCTATCAACATCGCAACTGATGTACTGAAGCTGTTGCCTCAACTTGAACGCAACTTGCCAAGTAACATCAAAATGAACGTGATGTACGACTCAACCATAGCGATCAATGAATCGATTCACGAGGTTGTGAAAACGATTGTCGAAGCCGCTGTGATCGTACTAATTGTGATCACCCTGTTCCTAGGTTCATTCCGTGCAGTAATCATCCCTATCGTTACTATCCCACTATCATTGATTGGTGTTGCGATGATCATGCAGGCGATGGGCTTCTCTTGGAACTTGATGACGCTGCTGGCAATGGTACTCGCCATCGGTCTGGTGGTGGATGACGCAATCGTTGTACTAGAAAACGTTGACCGTCATATTAAAGAAGGTGAATCACCATTCCGTGCGGCAATCATTGGTACGCGTGAAATTGCGATTCCGGTTATTGCGATGACACTAACCTTGGGTGCCGTTTATGCGCCAATCGCACTGATGGGGGGCATTACGGGTTCACTATTTAAAGAATTCGCGCTAACACTAGCTGGAGCGGTGTTTGTTTCAGGTATCATCGCACTAACATTGTCTCCGATGATGTGTTCAAAAATGCTCAAAGCTAACGAACAACCGAGCAAGTTCGAACAAAAAGTGCACCGCATATTGGATGGCATGACCAATCGCTACGAGAAGATGTTGAGAGCTGTAATGGCACATCGTCCCGTGATTATGGCATTTGCGGTCATCGTCTTTGCTAGCTTACCGGTTCTGTTTAAGTTCATTCCAAGTGAGCTCGCACCTTCTGAAGATAAAGGCGTTGTGGTTCTGTTGGGTACCGCTCCATCAAACGCGAACTTGGATTACATCCAAAACACCATGAATGACGTAAACAAAATTCTGTCTGATCAGCCAGAAGTAGAGTACGCACAGGTGTTTAACGGTGTTCCAAACTCAAACCAAGCGTTCGGTCTCGCGACACTAAAACCTTGGAGTCAGCGTGAAGCAAGTCAGGCAGAAATCACTAAGCGCGTTGGTGAACTGGTGTCTCACGTGCCTGGAATGTCTGTCACGGCTTTCCAGATGCCAGAGCTACCTGGCGCTGGCTCAGGCCTACCGATTCAGTTCGTGATCACTACGCCAAACAGCTTCGAAAGCTTGTTTACTATTGCCAGTGATATTCTCGCTAACGTATCGACTAGCCCGATGTTCGTGTACTCAGATCTTGATCTTAACTACGATTCAGCCACGATGAAGATCAGCATCGATAAGGATAAAGCTGGCGCTTACGGCGTGACCATGCAAGACATCGGCGTAACGCTAAGTACCATGATGGCGGACGGTTACGTAAACCGTATCGACCTAAATGGCCGTTCATATGAGGTGATTCCTCAAGTAGAGCGAAAATGGCGTCTAAACCCTGAGTCGATGAAGAACTATTACGTTCGATCGGTTGACGGGGAAGCGGTGCCTCTAGGCAGCTTAATTACCATTGATGTAGTTGCTGAGCCTCGCTCACTGCCCCACTTTAACCAGCTAAACTCAGCAACGGTCGGTGCGGTACCGTCACCAGGCATCGCGATGGGTGATGCAATCAATTGGTTTGAAGATATTGCTCAAAACAAATTGCCTGCAGGCTACAACCATGACTACATGGGTGAAGCGCGTCAATTTGTAACCGAAGGTAGTGCACTCTACGCAACATTCGGTTTGGCATTAGCAATCATCTTCCTAGTACTGGCGATTCAGTTTGAATCCATCCGCGATCCAATTGTGATCATGGTATCGGTTCCGCTAGCGATTTGTGGTGCATTGATTGCGCTCGCCTGGGGAACAGCAACAATGAACATCTACTCACAGGTCGGCCTGATCACGCTCGTTGGTCTAATTACCAAGCATGGTATCTTGATCTGTGAGGTTGCGAAAGAAGAGCAGCTACATAACAAGCTATCGCGTATCGATGCAGTAATGGAAGCGGCGAAAGTTCGTCTTCGTCCGATCCTAATGACAACGGCTGCCATGATCGCGGGCCTTATTCCACTAATGTACGCGACAGGCGCTGGTGCCGCTCAACGCTTCAGTATCGGTATCGTCATCGTTGCTGGCCTAGCAATCGGTACACTGTTTACGCTATTCGTACTGCCTGTGATTTACAGCTACCTTGCTGAGAAACACAAGCCACTACCAGTGTTTGTTGAAGACAAAGACCTGGAAAAGTTAGCGCGAGTAGATGAAGCAAAAGCGGCTCATCGCGAGTTAGCAGGAAACAAATAAGCGTCACAAGCTAAGAACAAGGTCACTTCGGTGACCTTTTTTATGACCACTCTCTTTTTTGTCATCTAAAATGGCGACATTCACGTATCATTTACATAAAATGTGGGCAAATCAAAAGGAGTTTTAGCCACTATGTTTGACCCAAAGAAATTAGAGCAAATCGCTAAACAAATTCACGACTCAATGCCGCAACCTGTCAAAGAGCTAGGCGCTGACGTCGATCAGAAAGTTCGACAAGTTATCCAAGGCCAACTTAACAAGCTCGACGTTGTAAGCCGTGAAGAGTTTGATGTTCAGACTCAAGTATTACTCCGGACACGTCAAAAACTGACCGAAATGGAAAGAAAATTAGCCGCGCTTGAAGAAAAGCTAGCTGATAAATAGTTCTAAAATGCTCCTCTAGTTGAAGCGTTTTTCCAATGTCAGGCTTGATAATTGAAAAAAAACAAAAAGGCTTGGTCAACGGAGACCAAGCCTTTTATTTAGATGTTGTGTTATATGTTGTATTTATTGACCCCAATCTGTCTGGAGTTCTTTGCTCACTTCAGTTAGCGAATTACGCAGAATTAAGGTTTCATTTCTAGGAGAAGGCTCGGTGTTTACGATACTAAATGAGCACCTTCGACACCGAAATGGAACCTTAAAGCAAATAATTAGCCGCCTACCGCGATGTTCTTCATATCCGTCATGTACCCACGTAGCTCTTCACCGATATACTCAACCGGATGGTTACGAATAGCGTCATTTACAGCGATTAGCGTTGCGTTATCAACTTGGTTAGATATTAAGCCTAAACCTTTACCAATCACGTCAGTTGATACTGAAGGCATGAATTTCTCACGCAGTAGCGGCGTTGCTACGTTTGCAAAAAGGTAGTTTCCATACTCTGCTGTATCTGAAATTACTACGTTCATTTCGTATAAACGCTTACGTGCTACTGTGTTGGCGATAAGCGGTAGTTCGTGCAGTGACTCGTAGTACGCGGATTCATCGATGATGCCAGAAGCGGTCATTGCTTCAAACGCAAGCTCTACACCGGCACGAACCATTGCAACCATTAGGATACCGTTGTCAAAGTACTCTTGCTCTGAAATTTCAACGTCACCTGCTGGGTAGTTCTCAAACGCCGTTTCACCTGTTTCTTCACGCCAGCCTAGAAGGTTTGCGTCATCATTTGCCCAGTCAGCCATCATAGTGCTTGAGAACTCACCTGTGATGATGTCATCCATGTGCTTATTGTAAAGCGGACGCATTAGCTCTTTCAGCTCTTCAGAAAGCTCGAATGCTTTGATTTTCGCAGGGTTTGATAGACGGTCCATCATGTGTGTGATGCCACCGAATTTCAGTGCTTCTGTGATGGTTTCCCAACCGTACTGAAGTAGTTTACCTGCGTAGCTTGGATCAATGCCGTCAGCGATCATCTTCTCGTAACATACGATAGAGCCGGCTTGTAGCATGCCACATAGGATAGTTTGCTCACCCATTAGGTCAGATTTAACTTCTGCAACGAATGAAGATTCTAAACAACCTGCACGGTGACCACCAGTGCCTGCAGCCCATGCTTTAGCGATATCCCAGCCCTCGCCTTTAGGGTCATTCTCTGGGTGAACTGCAATCAGTGTTGGAACACCAAAACCACGCTTGTACTCTTCACGTACTTCTGTACCTGGACATTTAGGTGCAACCATAACAACCGTTAGATCTTTACGGATTTGCATGCCTTCTTCAACCACATTGAAACCGTGTGAGTAACCTAGTGCAGCGCCTTGCTTCATTAGCGGCATTACCGTTTCTACAACGTTTGTATGCTGCTTGTCTGGCGTAAGGTTGATTACTAGGTCTGCTTCTGGGATTAACGTTTCATAGCTTGCTACTTCAAAACCGTTCTCTTTTGCGTTCTTGTAAGACTGGCGCTGCTCGTCAATCGCTGCCTGACGAAGAGCGTACGCTACGTTTAGACCAGAGTCACGCATGTTTAGACCTTGGTTTAGGCCTTGAGCACCACAACCAACGATAACGACTTTCTTACCTTTCAGGTAATCCGCTTCTGTTGCAAATTCGCTGCGGTCCATGAAACGACAACGACCTAATTGGTCTAGCTGCTCGCGTAGGTTTAAAGTATTGAAATAGTTAGCCATCTTGGTGCTCCTTAACATTCTTCCATAGAGGTCGGCATTTCTCTTACCGAATGGTGTCATACTAAAACAGACATTCTGTTGCTGAAAGTGATATATTCACAATTAATCATTGCAATTTATGCAACATGGAAGTGACGATTTAATGAATATCAAAAGCCTGCAACTGTTCATTCATCTGTGTGACAGTAAAAGCTTTGCTAAGACCGCATCAGCAATGCACATTAGCCCATCAGCTTTGAGTCGACAGATCCAAAAACTCGAAGATGAAACTCATCAACTACTATTTCTGCGTGATAACAGAAGCGTGGAATTAACCGTCCAAGGTAAAAAGCTATTACCCGTTGCTTTAAAAATTATCAGTGAATGGCAGCAGTATCAAAGCCATATAAAAGGAACTGAGGATGAATTAAAAGGCGAGATACGACTCTTTTGCTCCGTCACTGCAAGCTATAGCCATTTGCCAGAACTGATCTCTGAATTTCGTCTGCAACACCCCTTCATTGAGTTCAAACTATCGACAGGCGATCCAGCGCAAGCCATCGATAAAATCTTGTCCGACGAGGCAGATATTGCAATATCTGCAAAACCAGACCAACTACCCGCTAAAGTCGCCTTCGAACCCATTAGTGAAATACCGCTGTCTGTAATAGCTCCGCTTGGAGTAAGCACCTTCGCTGAAGAGTTACAAAAAGATAGACCAGACTGGGCTGCAATTCCGTTTATTCTCCCTGAAGCCGGGACAGCAAGAGAAAGAGCGAATGTTTGGTTTAAACAGATGAAGATTAAACCAAATATCTATGCACAAGTTGCTGGTCACGAAGCGATTGTTAGCATGGTAGCTCTAGGGTGTGGTGTCGGTATTGCTCCAGATGTAGTAATCAACAATAGTCCAGTAAGAGAAAAGATCAACAGACTCAAAGTCCTACCAATCAAGCCATTTGAGCTCGGTGTCTGCTGTGCAAAAAGCCAACTTGAAAATCCGTTAGTAAAAGCACTATGGGAAGTTGCTGAGAGCAAATATATTTCTTTATAGAAAGGACGATATCTCTATGCTCAAGTGACCTCAAGATACAGGATTCAGAACTCTGTTATTAATTCGAGTTCTAGGAAAATAGCTTTGGAAATAATTAGGTAACAAGCTCTCAAAGCCATAACTTTAGAGCCTAATGTTATATAGTTTACTAATGATTCTAGTCAGTAAAGAGCATAAAAGACTTATTTAGGCCGATATTAAAAGCCAGTTATTAATACAAAACGCTTTGGGAATGCTAGTCAAATATTACACATACGAAAAAGCCCTAGCATTGCTGCTAGGGCTTTGTCTGAATAAATGGCGGAGCGGACGGGACTCGAACC